>JBHIBM010000278.1:0-3154 GCA_046759085.1 Candidatus Zixiibacteriota bacterium | reverse complement strand
AGGTTCTTTTCGCAAAAGGGTCTCACCTACATCGAAAGAAATGTGGAGAAGGAACAGGTGAGGCAGGAGGTAACGAAGAAGCATGGAAGGATGCTCACTCCTACCATTGAGATACGGGAGAAGGTGTTTTTCGGGTTCGGCATAAACATGAAGGAAATCTTCAAAGAACTGGGAGTGACTACATAAATCGCAGCTGGAGGTGATCAAAATGATGTGGTTCGGTGGTGGCTGGATGATAATATTCTGGATTGCTCTGATAGTGGGGGCGTTTTTTCTGGTGAAGTACCTGGTGGACCAGAGCCGGCGTGGCTCCGGCAGCAAAGAATCCACCCCCCTAGACGTCTTGAAGCGGAGATACGCCTCCGGGGAGATTACTAAGGATGAGTTCGAACAGAAAAAGAAAGACCTGGTTGG
Organism: Candidatus Zixiibacteriota bacterium; assembly: GCA_046759085.1. Taxonomy (GTDB): domain Bacteria; phylum Zixibacteria; class MSB-5A5; order DG-27; family DG-27; genus DG-27. Next base: position 2,740 of record JBHIBM010000278.1, on the reverse strand, counting down.
CTATTGAGAAAACAGATGGAAAACATTTTGGTCTTGCTGGCAGTCGGTGCCCTCTTCTTCTTGGTGATGCGATCTGGAGGTTGCTGTGGTGGTTATCGTAAACCGGATGATGAGCGACAAGACACCCAGAGCCGGGAAGAAAAAAGGCAAGACAGCTGTCATCTACGTTAGGTGAGAAGTTGAAAGCAATCGACCCAGTCTGCGGGATGGAGATAGAAGAGTCTGAGGCCGTATCACAGTCAGTGTACCGTGGGCAGACCTATTACTTCTGCGCTGAGGTCTGCAAGGAAAGATTCGACCAGAATCCAGAGGGCTTTCTCAAACCACAAGACAGAGAGGAAGAATCCTCCCGGAAGCCAAAACCTGAAAGTCGCGGAGAAACCAGAAAGCTGACCCTCCCGATCTCAGGAATGTCCTGTGCTTCCTGTGTGGCAAAGATCGAGAAAGGTCTCAGCTCCCTGGAGGGGGTGATAGATGCCGGCGTCAATCTTGCGGTTGAAAACGCTACCGTCGAATATGACCCCTCCGAAGTCGGGCCCAAAGATTTCAAGGAAGCCATTGAGAGCCTGGGTTACTCTCTCAGGGCAGAAAGGGTCGAGCTTCCGATCTCGGGCATGTCCTGTGCCTCCTGCGTGGAGAAAATTGAACACGCTCTCAAAAGACTCAGCGGAGTTTTGTCCGCCTCCGTCAATCTCGCAACTGAAAGGGCGACCGTTGAATTCATACCTGGAGAGGTTTCCCCTTCCGATTTCAAAGAGTCAATTGAGACTGTGGGATATAAGGTGTTGGAGGTGGCGCCAGAGGAGGACGCGGTCGAAGTTGAAAGAAGAGTAAAAGAGCGAGAATACCTAAAGCTGAAAAAAAGATTCATTGTCGCCGCAGTTCTGGCCACCCTGGTTTTCATCGGCAGCCAACACCAGATTTTGCCTTTTCTGGACACAATTCCTCAGAGGACCATGTTCTATTTCCTTCTGGTGCTCACCATGCCGGTTCAATTCTGGGCTGGTTGGCAGTTCTATCGTGGCTTCTGGCTGGCATTGAAGCACAAGAGCGCGGACATGAACAGCCTGGTGGCAGTGGGTACCTCGGCAGCCTTTCTCTACAGCCTGGTGGCGACTTTCTTCCCGAGCGTCTTGACCTTTGCGGGCCACCAAGCCGTGGTCTACTATGATACTGCGGCCGTAATCATCACCTTGATTCTGTTGGGGAGGCTCTTGGAAGCCCGCGCCAAAGGGAGAACCTCCGAGGCAATAAAGAAACTGATGGGGCTGCAGGCCAAGACTGCCCGGGTTATAAGAGAGGGCGAGGAAATCGACATCCCGATAGAAGATGTGAGAGTCGGTGAGGTCGTGCTTGTCCGCCCCGGTGAGAAGGTTCCGGTGGATGGAACCATCATCGAGGGCTTCTCGGCCCTGGACGAATCCATGCTCACCGGCGAAAGCGTGCCGGTGGACAAGACCGTCGGAGACGAAGTCATCGGAGCCACTATGAACAAAACCGGCAGCTTCAGGTTTGAAGCAAAGAAAGTCGGCAAGGATACGGTTCTGTCGCAGATAATAAGGATGGTTCAGGTCGCTCAGGGCTCCAAGGCCCCCATTCAAAGGTTGGCGGACAGAATCGCAGGCATCTTCGTTCCCGTTGTGATCAGCATTGCAGTTGTCACCTTTATCGTCTGGTCTCTCTTCGGCCCCCATCCAGCATTGACTTTTGCAATGATAAACTTCGTGGCGGTTCTGATTATAGCCTGCCCCTGTGCGTTGGGATTGGCAACGCCCACAGCCATTATGGTTGGAACCGGAAAAGGGGCAGAGATGGGTGTCCTCATAAAAGGGGGGGAGAGCCTCGAGACCGCCCACAAAATCGACACCATCGTCTTCGACAAAACCGGGACTCTGACCAAGGGGGAACCAGAGGTCACTGACATAGTCACCTCCGACGACTTGACCGAAGAGGAAGTGCTAAGACTTGCGGCCTCCGCGGAGAGGAGCTCCGAGCATCCTCTCGGAAAGGCAATCATCGACAGGGCTAAGGAGAAGGGGATTTCTCTCGTGGATCCGAAGAATTTCAGCGCCCTTCCAGGATTCGGCATCAAGGCCACTGTCGATGGCAAAGAGGTCTTGCTCGGCAATCAGAGCATGATGGAGAAGGAAGAGATCGATTTGGCTAAATTGTTCTCTGAGATCGAAAGGGTGACCTCACTGGGGAAAACGGCGATGTTTTTAGCAGTCGACGGACAAGCGGCAGGCCTAATCGCAGTCGCTGACACCTTGAAGAAGGATTCTCAAGAAGCAGTCCACTCTTTGCGCGAGATGGGACTTGAGGTGGTCATGATGACTGGTGACAACAGGAGAACTGCCGAAGCGATCGGCTCGCCGCTGGGAATAGAGAGGATCTTATCGGAGGTTCTGCCGGACCAGAAAGCGGACGAGATTAAGAGGCTTCAGGGTGAGGGGAGGTTGGTTGCAATGGTCGGAGACGGCATCAACGACGCCGTCGCTCTGGCTCAGGCGGATTTGGGAATCGCCATCGGAAGCGGGACCGATGTCGCCATGGAGGCCTCCGATGTCACTCTCATAAAGGATGACCTCATGGGAGTTGTTAAAGCAATCAAGCTCTCTCAGAAGACTATGAAGACCATCAAATGGAATCTCTTCTGGGCTTTCGCCTATAACACTGCCGGAATCCCCATCGCCGCGGGATTACTTTATCCTTTCTTAAGAATATTGCTGAACCCTATGAT
>JBHIBM010000277.1:0-3157 GCA_046759085.1 Candidatus Zixiibacteriota bacterium | reverse complement strand
GAGAAGGAGGTGTAGGGTCCCATGTCGGCGGTCGCCAGGAACTGGGAGCTGTAGTGCTTCTCCAGATCCTCGATCAGGACCCGGTAGTCCAGACCGCTTGATTTCAGAAGCTCCATCTCCCGATCGTTCAAGGGTACCACCACCCTCTTGCCCTCGTCGTATATCATCGCATCCGAGGGGTCAAACCCCATCTGCAAGAACTGTTTCAAATCCTCCTTAGTTGGAGGATAGACCTCCACCCGCTTATAAATGGTTTTCGCATAGGCTCCCCCCACAAACACGACGGCAGTCAGAAAGATCACGAAAAGCCCCCACTTAGAAAGCTTGGCAGTTTTTAAGGGCATGGCTGCTCCGTCGGGTAAGGGTCTGGTTTAGTTTTCAGGTAAGACTCATCCTCTTGACGGACAACGTCAGGAGGTCCTTCCGTGAGGTCTCTTATAGCACATAAATATAATCCTTCACGACGAAAAGGCAAACTCTTTTTGGGACTGCCGGGCTTGGAAGGTTACAAAATGAACAGAGAGGCGCGGAGCGCAGACTTGACAAGTTGGAAATTTGACATATCTTACTCGTACCTTAGTATTTCGTGAGGCATAGAACTTCTAGATAACGTCCATGGCTTTCGGGAATCTGACTGCAAGAGAAAAGGGGGTTCTGCGGGCGCTGATAGAGCATTACATTGCCACCGCAGAGCCGGTCGGCTCCAGGGTTTTGGCGAACAAATGCAGACTGGGAGTCAGCGCCGCCACCATCCGCAACACCCTGCAGGACTTAGAGGAGACCGGGCTGGTCAGCCAGCCCCACACCTCCGCGGGGAGGGTCCCCACTGACCTGGGCTACCGCCAGTATGTCGACACCCTCCTAAAGCCGGAAGTTCTCTCGACTGAGCAGCAGGAGGCCATCCGCCAGGAGCTGGCCACCGAGGGGGGGAATATCGAGAGAATCTTGGAGCAGACTTCTCAGGTGTTAGGTTATGTATCCAAACAACTGGGGGTCACCATTGCCCCCTGCTTCGAATCCGGAGTGCTGTCTCGCATCGACATGCTGCCGGTGGCGGACAACAAGGTCTTGGTGGTGCTCACCATCAGGGGGGGTCTGGTTCGCTCCCTGCTTCTGGAGGTCGAATCTCAATTCACCCCCGAAGCCGCCGAAGCCACCTCCAGAGCTTTGACCGAGAGGCTCGGAGGCTTAACTCTGGGGGAGATAAGACAGACCATCCGCCAGAGGACCAAGGAGGTCTTTGAGGCCGACCCCAAACTGATCAAGATGTTCTTAGATTACTCCAGCGACATGCTGAAGGATATCGATCCCGAAGGTGTCCACCTGGGCGGCACCACCAACTTGGTCAACCAGCCGGAATTCCGAGACCGGGAGAGGCTCTTCTCCCTGATGAGACTGATTGAGACCCGGAAGACCCTGGTGGAACTGGTCTCCAGCCAGGGAATCAAGGAGGGGATCACCATAACCATTGGCAGGGAGGCGGAGTGCGAGGAGGTCGAGACCATCAGTCTGGTGACCTCCAACTACTCCGCCGGAGAGGTGAAGGGAACCATCGGGGTGATCGGTCCGACGAGGATGCCCTATTCGAAGTTAGTGTCGATCGTGGACTACACCGCCAAGCTCCTCTCGGCGGTGTTGTCGGGACGACAAAAACCTGGTGAATAGACTTGACCAAGAAAAAGGACAAGCGAAAAAAGTCTGAACAAAATCAAGGCAAGACAGAGCTAAGTCCAGACCAAAAGACCCAAGGGGCCTCCGTATCGGAAGCGGAGGTCGAAGAAGAGCTCTCCTTAGAGAAGAAGCTGGAGGAGGCTGAAAGACTCCTAAAAGAGAGGGAGGATCGCTTCCTCCGTCTGGCGGCGGAATTCGACAACTACAAAAAGAGAGTCTCGCGGGAGTTCGCTTTAGTCATAAGAGGTGCCAACCAGGATCTGATCTCTCAACTGCTCCACATCCTGGACGATTTCGACCGCGCTTTGGAGAGCGCCAAAACCACGGATGACTTCGAGAGCTTCCATAAGGGGATGGAGATGATCGACTCCAACCTTCAAAGCCTCCTGGGGTGTCACGGTCTGAAGCCGATCGAGGCCAAAGGAGAAAAGTTCGACCCGGAGCTGCACGAGGCGGTGATGCAGATGGCCTCGGAGGAGGTTGAACAGGGAGTGATCTTAGAGGAGGTCAATAGAGGATACATGCTGAACGGGAAGGTGATTCGCCACTCCAAGGTGGTGGTCTCCAAAGGGAAAGAGAAACAGCCGACAGTCGCAGACGACAGCTCCGAAACACCCGATGAGCAGAGCTAGGAACCCGACGGGAGCGATTGACAGAGTCCGTCTCCAGCAAAAAGGTGGTGGCAAGAGAATCTCAAAGGTAGGTTGAGCCTCAATTGGAAATCCCCAGAGCTGGAAAAAGCTCTCCGCATGATTCTGGCTCTCTTTATTGTCTGTAACTTCCTTCTCCTAATCCTGATTTTTATTTCTCATCTCTTTTATCCCTTTCCTCTGGATTGGGTGGAAGGGAGAGGGGTCGACCAGTGCATCCACATCCTGCAGGGGAAGCAGATTTATGCAGAGCCGAAGGCGACTTTCGTGGCCTTCCTTTATACGCCCCTATTCTACTACCTCGGAGCCCTCTTGATGAAGCTTCTGGGAGAGGGCTTTCTTGCCCTGCGGATTATTTCCATTCTCAGTTTTCTGGGAAGCTTGGTTCTGGTATATCGCATCATCTCGAACGAGACCAAGAGCAGTCCGGCCTCCTGGATCGGTTGCGGGCTGTTTGCGGCCTCTTTCGGCGTGGTCGGAAATTGGTACGATGTCGGTCGGGTCGATTCTTTAGCGATCTTTCTGATTCTCTTCTCTGCTTACACTCTGAGATACTATGCCGGCACCGGGGGAGCAGTTCTGTCCGCAGTTCTTTTCAGCGCCAGCTTTCTCACCAAACAGAGCGCCCTGGTCTTTTTGCCCTTCATGATGTTACCGGTCTATTTGAGTCGGAGGCGAGACGGCCTCATCTTCGCCGTCTCAAGCGCAGTGATCTGTTTAGGCTTCCTCCTACTGCTGAGCGCGAAAAGTCAGGGATGGTCCTGGTTTTACCTGTTCAAAATCCCAGCTTCCACGTCACGCTCGTACAGGGTCCTTCTCAGCTATCCAATCAAAGA
>JBHIBM010000276.1:0-3157 GCA_046759085.1 Candidatus Zixiibacteriota bacterium | reverse complement strand
CGTGTGGAAGATATCTGCTTCAACTGGTGGATAAGCAATGTTAACCCTGACTACGATTGGGGACCTCAATGGGCTGATAATTACCGCTATTTCCACAACGGCAACCTCGGCACCCCCACCGGCGATCCTAACAGATACTTCGTCATGTCCAACGGGGAGCAGGATTACGACCAGGCCTGGTGTGCCATAGACCACAGCCATCAAGGCTGGTTGCCTCCTCCGGATTTCGTGGGAGACTTCGCGAACGGCTTCGATACAAGACACCTCGTTTCTTTCGGGCCCTTTGATATCCACCCGGGTGAGGTAGCGAGCATTGCACTCGCTATCGTTGGCGGCGAGAACTGGCATGTCAACCCTGACGATGCGCAGCAATTTCTTGAAAACCCGGAGGACAGCAACGTCGTCAGGGAATTTTACTCCCGGCTGAACTTTGACGATATCTTGCACAACTCCGACGTCGCCTTTCAAGTCCATCAGGACAGCTTCAGAAGTGTTCCGCCGGGGCCTCCTCGGAACTTCAGGGCGGACTACTGGGATCACCAGAGGGTTGTCCTCAAGTGGAACAAGAGAAATCTCTACAATCTTCAGTCCTATAATATCTACCGAAGCACGGAGTCAGGCCACTACGGTGGCTCTCCAATCACCCCGGCGGGTCTCACCGATACCACCTTCATCGACACCGAGGTCGAGAACGATGTCCTCTACTATTATGTCATCACCACGACCAACACTGACCGGGTGGAGGGAGGTTGCTCACGGGAGGTATACGCCAGAGTCGGATGGCCGGAACCGCCCCTGGGTCTTGTCGCTGAAGGTGGGAACCAGGAGGTGACACTCAGTTGGCAGCGCAATACCGAGGACGACCTTTCTGGTTACATAATCCATCGATCAGTGGCAGGCGAAGCGTTCGCGGCTGTCGATTCGACTGACCTTGAGCCAAGTTACCATCAGCAGAATCTGGAGAACGCCGTCATCCTCAACTACTACATCACCGCAGTGGATACTCTCGGCCATGAGTCTTTCGCCTCCGACACCGTCTGGGCCTGTCCCATGGCTTTCGATTCCGGAATTCTGTTGGTCGATGATACCCGCGATAACGGATCCTTCATCCCTCCTCCCTATGCGGTCAACTATTTGTACTTTCGTGCCCTGCGGGAATACCCCGTAGGCAATTGGCACTATGCGAGTCGCCATGCGCCGTTGTTGCGGGACTTGTCACCGTATTCAACAGTGGTCTGGTTCAACGAGACCACCGGTGCAGCGCAGCTTCCCAGGGAGACCATGGCGGACTATCTCAAAGCGGGCGGGAATCTGGTTCTGATTGGATGGAGGGGTCTCTTTACCTGGCAGAGCCCCTTTGACGAGGGAGATTTCGCTCATGATTATCTGAAGATAGTCTCTGTTGATTATCCTCGCTGGGTGCCGGGGAGGGCGACAGAGTTCCTCGGCGGAACCAGGCAGCGTCCAGGTTATTCGGACTTTCAGTTGAGTGCCGCGCGGGTCGATTCCCTGTGGCCGGGGTTGGACGGCAAGCTCCCCTGGATGGGGACGCTTCAGGCAGACAGCTTCAGCGAAGTTCTGTTCAGGTTCAATTCCGATTATCCGGAGACTTCTCACTATCACAATCAGCCGATAGGAGTCGGATATTTCGGGGAGGATTACAAGACCGTTGTTCTGAATTTCCCGCTCTACTTTGTGGAGGAGCCGACCTCAATTGAGATTCTCCGCAAGATCATAGAGGAGATGGGCGAGACACAAAAAAGGGAGCCTGAGCCAGAGGAACCCGTTCCGCTTCCGGAGGAGTTTGCGCTCTACCATAACTACCCGAACCCCTTCAACTATGGGACGATGATAGCCTACGATGTGCCAGAAGAATGCCAGGTGCAGCTGACCATTTATAATATCTTGGGGCAATCGGTAATAGCCTTGGTTGATGAGGTGCAGCCGCAGAGTCGGCAGGTCATTCCGTGGGATGGGACTGACGATGAGGGAGAGGCGGTTGCCTCCGGGGTCTATTTCTACCGCCTCACGGCAACGGGCTTCTCCGAGGTGAAAAGGATGCTACTGGTCAAGTGAAATGAAATCGCCAGTCCGGTTTTTTCATCTCCCGGATTTCCGATCCGGGAGTTTTTTTTGAAAAAAAATTGTTCCGATTCTGGACACTATCCGTTGTATCAAGTAGCACAGGAAGTAAGGCTGTACCATAAGGAGATCTTTGCGAATGTACAGCGCCAGTTTTTCAACCGAGGGTTCCGCACAGGATTTCCTTATGGGGTGGCTGAGATGGGGAGTTAAGAGACTTTTGTGGATGAAAGGATGATGCTGTCGAAATAGAGGATTTTTCAGCAGCACATCCCCTGGGGCTTGGTTTTCCCGGCCAAGCCCTTTTTTATTTGGGGAAAGAGCAGAAAAACCAGCTTGACAGCACGGCATCAGGAGTCTATTCTTAGAGCTAATGGCTGTGAAGGTAATCCAATCGGCCCTCAGATGCACGAGAGGGACAAATTGTCAACCGCTCACAAAACAGGAGGTACCATGAGCCGTCTAGTGAAGAGCATCGTGGTTGTGGCAGTCGTCGGGTTCTTTGTGTTTGGCTCGGCGCCGCTTTTCGCGCAGGAATGGTCCGAATCACAGAAGGAGGTCTGGGACACTATCAAGAAGGCCTGGGAGCTTTCGGCCAAGCGCGATCTTGATGGTTTCCTGAGCATGTTGCACGATGATTACAGCGGCTGGTATTACGGCCTCGCTATGCCGGGCTCCAAGGAGTCGGCGAGGAAGTGGGGGTCGTATTACTACAAGAAGAGCAAGGTTCATGTCTGGGACATCAAGCCGGTGGCCATTAAAGTTCACGGCAACTTCGCTTTTGTGCATTATTACTACGGGTCGCTGCATGAAGAGAAGAAAGGCGAAGAGGAATTCTCGCAGGGCCGCTGGACCGACATCTTGAAAAAAGAGGGGGACAAGTGGCTCTTGATCGGTGACCACGGCGGACCGACCGAGGACGAAGATTAGACTACATCATTCTGTGCCGGCAGATGCCCACATCTGACGGTAACTTAGGGTGTCAAATGTGGGCATTTGACACCACGGGACAACTGTTCTGTAGCAACGGCGTTTGCTGGGGCTTGGCTTTCCCGGCCAAGCCCTTGTTTTTTCG
>JBHIBM010000275.1:0-3164 GCA_046759085.1 Candidatus Zixiibacteriota bacterium | reverse complement strand
CATTGGGGACCGAAAGAGCAACCTCCGGTTATCCTTCCCCCGGCAAGACGTGAATCTCTGCCGATGTAGGCCGGTCCCTCCAGGCAAGTGAGATTGCCCACTTGGGCGCCAGGCTCGATATATATCGGCCCTCCCCGGCTGTCCAGGACGACGCCGCCATCAACAATGGCATCTTTGCCGATGAAGATTGGGTTTTCGTCCATCAAGATCGCCCTGGGATCGAGTTTGCCACCTATCAGGGTCTCGGACAGTTTTTCGCCCATTTCCTGACGGAGCATGTCCGGGTTTTCCGTGACCAGCTCCCAGAGGTAGGAGAAAAGACCAAGCTCCACCTCGATCTGCTCGAGTTCACCCTTGAGGACTTCCAAGTTCTCAGACTTGTGAAGTTCGGTTATCCGGGGGAACAGCCTCTTTCTGTTCTCATCGTCGACGCAAAAGGCCACAACCTCCCCGTCGTTTGTGTAAACCACATTCTCGCGGTCGAAATCGACCTTGGAGGGAAGTTCTGGGAGGCAACGTACCCGGCCGTTCAGAAAAAGGTGGCGGTCGAAGGGTCTGAAATCGAGCCGGTTGACCCGCAACCCGGTCTTCTCTTGCAGAACCGGCGCCAACTCTTCCCGGCAAAGGAGGTTTATTTCGCTGTCTGAATAGAGGGCGGCTATTTTTTCTCGCAGGAGGCTCATTCCGCTCAGGAGTTGATAGACCGGGCGATTGAAGGTCAAAGGATAGAAGTTGGAGTATCTATCGTCTTCGAATATGAAGATTTTGTCGCTCATGGTTAGCTTTGAGAAACCACCTGCCCCAGGGATTTCATTTTGACAACCCCCTTTTGAATTTCTCCAACCTCTTTCTTAACTTCGTATTTGATAAAGCCAATATCTGCGCCGCCAGGATGGCGGCATTCTTTCCGCCGGCTTCACCGACTGACATCGTCGCCACCGGAACCCCGGAGGGCATCTGCAATATCGAGATGAAGGAGTCTGTCCCCTTCAGATGGGAGGTCGGCAATGGAACCCCGATGACCGGCAGCGAGCTGTGAGCCGCTATCGTCCCCGGGAGATGGGCGGCGAATCCGGCGGCGGCAATGATGACCGAAAAACCTTTGCGGGCCGCCTCCTTGGCCAGTCTGGCAGACTGATCAGGCTTGCGATGTGCCGAGGAGATGACCAGCTCGTAGCCGATGCCGAACTCCTCTAACAGTTGACAACAGCCCTGAATATATCTTTCATCGGACTTACTGCCGATGAGCACCAAAACGGTCTTTTGCGACATAGCAACTTAGAAAAAGGAGGTTTTGGCGTTGAGCCCCCGAGCGCCGATGTCCTTCCGATATTGCATCCCCTCGAAGGAGATCTTCCGGGCGGCATTATACACCTTGTCGATTGCCTTCGACAGACTCTTTTCCACGGCGGTAACCCCCAGAACCCGACCCCCGTTGGTGTAGAACCTGCTCCCTTCGGATCTGGTGCCGGCGTGGAAGAGCAGAATATCCCGACCGGCAAGCCTTCTCAGGCCTTTGATCTCCTTCCCCTTTTCATACTTCACCGGATAGCCCCCAGAGGCCAACACCACGCAAACCGCGCACTTGTCTTGCCATTTGATTTTTTCGGAGTGGAGATCGCCGTCCACGATGTGACAGAATACCTCCGCCAGATCACTTTCGAGAAGGGGCAGAACCGCCTGAGCTTCGGGGTCGCCGAAGCGACAATTGAATTCTAAGACTTTAGGGCCCGTATCGGTGATCATCAAGCCGGCATAGAACACCCCCTTGTACACCCGCCCCTCCTGGTTCAACCCTTCGATCACCGGCTCCAGAATCTCCTGCCCTATGGTCTCCATCAACCCCTCCGACACCACCCTGGTGGGGGCGTAGGCCCCCATCCCACCAGTGTTGGGACCTTTGTCCCCGTCGTAGATCTTTTTGTGATCCTGGGAGGAGAGCATCGGGAAGACATGCTCACCGTCGGTGAAAGCCATCACCGTGAGCTCTTCCCCCTCCAGGAAGTGCTCGATCACTATCTTAGAGCCGGCCTCCTGGAAAACCTTCCTGAGCATCATATCGTCGATCACCCTCTCGGCCTCCTCCCTGCTCTCGGGGATAACCGCCCCCTTGCCCGCCGCAAGACCGTCGGCCTTTATGACGATGGGGACATCGGCCGAGCGGGCAAACTCGATGGCTTCCTCCCTGGAGCCAAAGATCCGAAAGCTGGCGGTGGGGATATGATAGCGCTTCATGAACTCCTTGGCGAAAACTTTGCTCCCCTCTATTTGAGCCGCGGACTTGGAGGGTCCAAAGATCCTCAAACCCCGCTCCTCGAACTCATCCACTATCCCCAGAGTCAGCGGGAGCTCCGGCCCCACGACCGTCAAATCGACGGCGTTTCTCTCGGCGAAACCAGTCAACGCCTTCAGATCGTGGGCAGCAATATCGGCGCATTCAGCCAGCTCGGCGATACCGGCATTTCCCGGGGCGGCATAGATCTTTTTGACCAGCTTCGACTGGGATAGCTTCCAGACCAGGACATGCTCTCTGCCTCCTCCTCCGACTACCAGTACCCTCATAGCTTCGAACCTCTAAATCAAGTCTCTCTTACAGACGAAAGCCTGTTGACCGCAAAATTGATTTTGAAAAATACCGCATAGGAATTGTCGATGCAAGAGGTTTTTTGCTTTGGCTTGGCACGCTACGGAAGTTTTCACTTGCTTTTCAGATGTCTGCCTCTATTTATTTATGTAGCAAGTGATATCTCGCGGTTCGAAAGCTCGATGAGAAGGTCTCTAGCCAAAGACCAATTACAGCCAGTATTGTTCCCGCACCCCCGTAGGGCGAGAATCAGGCCCCTTTTGAAGTGGGCAGGAGGCAAGGCACAGCTCCTTCCTATCCTCCGAAGGTTAGTCCCAACAGCCTTCGCACGGTATGTTGAGCCCTTCTTGGGAGGTGGTGCAGTGTTTTGGCATCTAGCGCTCCCGGGGAGTCTCGTATCTGACAGTAACGAGGAACTGGTCCATTTCTACAGTGTGGTCAGAGACCACCCTGAGAGGTTGTTAGAGCTAATCACTGCTATGCCTGTTAGCAAGGATGATTTCTATCGCATAAGAGCTCAGAGGTCAGCCTCTTTGGGCACCATTGAGAGAGCAGCAAGGTTCGTCTATCTGAACAAAAC
>JBHIBM010000274.1:0-3172 GCA_046759085.1 Candidatus Zixiibacteriota bacterium | reverse complement strand
GAAAAGCCTCAAGAAAACTTCAGAGATCCTCTGACAGAGCTCGGCTTCCAGTTCCTTCGGGCTCCTTGTGGGAGGAGAAGTTGCCTTTTGTAAGTAAGTCTCCGTAGTGATGCTTACCTCCGCAGGCAGAGAGATGTCCGTGAGGTCAATTATCTCCGCCTCCCTCCTTTTGGAAAAGTGATAACGCTTCTCGAATTCGGTGAATTCAAAGGGCGGTATCTGGTGCAAACGATCGGCTCTCTCTATGATAATTTTTCTGCGCATACCTTTGTTCTAATCCGGAGGATGAATACCTCTGTTTGAAGAGAGCATTTTAGAATATAGATTGGACAGAAATGCCACCTGCGCACATCTCTCTAAGGTCTCCATCCTGTAAAAAGCATCCTCCAGATTTGCCCCAATAGTCAAAGCGCCGTGCCTCCTTAGAATAAAAACCTCAGAGGTCTTAAGCAACTCCCCCAACTCTTTCGGGACCTCTTTCGTCTCCGGTGGAGTATAGTCGAGATAGGCTATCGAACCCAAAACGATGTCCGTCTCCGGCAAAACCGTGATCCCCTCTTTCACCCCCAATACCGAGGAGGTAGTAGCATACACCGGATGGGCATGCAGACACGCAAATATATCTGGCCGAGACTTGTAGATGAAAAGGTGCAACCTCACATCCGAGCTGGGAGGCAGTTCCCCTGTTATCTTTCGTCCGTTGAGGTTGACCTCCACCAGATGCTCAGCACTGAGATCGCCCTTGCAGACGGAGGTAGGACTTATAAGCACATTTCCGTTCTCCAAACGGCAGGAGAGATTTCCCTCTTTTCCCCGGAGGTAACCTGCTTCATACAGCCTGTCAGCGACCTCTAAGAAGCGCTCTATCTCTCTGTTGTCTTTGGGAGACAATCAGGCACCACTTACGGGTTTAAAGATTTCTCGTGTAGGTTTCCCTGTCGACCAGAAGGGCGACGGCGATGGCATACTCCTTGGTGTGGGACATGCTGATCTTTATCTCTTTTTCGCCGACCAATCTCTGAATCTTCTGTCCCAGCCGGATGGAGGGAGAGCCGGCGCGGTCTGCCACCACCTCGATGGAGGTCCAGCGTACACCTCCCGATAGCCCCCTGCCGATGGCCTTCAAGGTGGCCTCCTTGGCGGCAAAGCGAGCCGCAAACGAGAATTGGGGAAGCTTTTTCTCCTGGCAGTATGCTATCTCCCAGGGGGTGAAGACTCGCCTCAGAAACGTTTCCCCCCAGCGGTCGATGACCTTCTTGACCCTGCCCACTTCGATGATGTCAACCCCGGCGGCGTGTACCAATCTGGGCTCCTCCTACACCCTGCTCGGATCAACTACAAGAACCGTGGAGCAAGGTCTGACAGTCCGTCAATATAAACTCCTTCTCCCGAAAGTCAAAATCTTTGTCCCGGGAGAGCGGTGACAGACTGGCCATCTCTGTCGTTCAGGCGAATCCCCGCGAAACTGAAGATAGAATTGCCCTGAAACCGTCCATCCATAGTTTTCCTTGACAACTCAAGGAACGGTGTTATAATAGTTCTGGTAGGAGACCAGCTCTGCTTGCGATTCTCGAAGAGACCTCTTCGCACCAGGGTCGCTTGATCCAATCTATAGTCGTGCTTCGAGATTAACCCTTGTTGAAGTTCGTATTCTTTCACTTCAGGAGAAGAAAATGAGAAAGATTAGCTTCCTTGCCGGTCTGACATTTACTCTCTGTTTCCTTATCAACGTCCTGGCAGCGGATGTCACTGAGTATACTCTGACTCCGCAATCTCGCAATCAGACATCACCCATGTTTGCGGAAACCAATCTCACCCCAAGGGTGAGCGAGTTCACTTACGATGCCGCCCTCACCAACATCGGCGTCGATGCTCCCCGCGATGACTGTATTTGGGAGGGCGATGATTTGACCATCTGGGTCAAGGTTCACAATGCCGGCTACGAGATTCTTGACTGCGCCGAGGTAGCCTTCACCTTGAACGGTGTGGAGTTTGATCGAGTCCACGTCGCTGGTCTCTATCCCAGTGAGGTCAGGAAGTGCTCTGCCACGACCGTTGCACCACTTGGATGTGAGCCTTACACTATCGCTGCCCACATCGATTGGCCTCCAGATGAGAATCCCGACAACGATGACATTGAGGATATCTTTGCCACCGCAGAGGAGGCCGACACCTGTCTCTGCCACTGTGAAGGTCACCACGACGGCTGGAGTTTCATACAGGGTTGCGAGTATCCGGAGTTCGCTATTGCCGCAAAGTATCAAATACCCTTTGACGGTGTGGTGAAATACTGGACGTGGTGGTATACCCACATCACCGGCTATCCCACAGGTCATGTTGAGCTTTTTGTGTGGGCGGAGGATACCAGCGGCTATCCGCTTGATCATGACACCGGTGGAATCTGCGATGTTGAGCTGCAGATCGAAGACGCCATCTTCCCAGATATCGGTTTTGTCTGCTACCCCATCTGTATGCCGGTCGAAGTCGATGAGTCTTACTTCTTTGGCTACAGTAACCGCCAGAACACCCTCAACTTCTTCCATCACGACCTCTGGGAGGACAACCCGGAGTGGAACTGGTACAAGATGTACGGCGAGTGGTATCGGGGCAGCGTCTATCCGTATGACCTCTGGGTCGAGCTTTTCGTGGACCGGGCCGGAGTGATGATGGCTTGCGAGAATCTCACTCCCGTTTTCTGCCGAGGCACAAGCTTCTACTTCAAGGTCACCGTGGAAAATACCACCGGCGGTAACATCTCCGGGCCTATGGCTTTCAGCGGCTATTCCGGTTATGACTGTGACCCCGGGAACGTCTTGGCCACGCTCCGCAGAAACAGGAACTTCGCTCCGGGAGTGACTGAAACCTTTTACTTCCTAAATGTCCCCAACGCTATTGTACCCGGCCAGTACAGCGCTTCGGTTGCTGGCATTCTCAGCGGTTACGAGATCTTCTGCTGTATGAATACTGAGATTGTCCAGTGTGAGCCCTGGAGAGTAGGCGACAACACCAACTGGGAGTTGGTGGAAGTCGCTCATCCAGAGACCACTTTGCCAAAGGTTACCGAACTCCACCAGAACTATCCCAATCCCTTCAACGCTGAGACCAACATCACCTACACTCTTGCAGAGGCCGGCAATGTCAGCCTGAAGGTTTACGATATCACCGGCCGTCT
>JBHIBM010000273.1:0-3192 GCA_046759085.1 Candidatus Zixiibacteriota bacterium | reverse complement strand
TGTCGAATGCCCACATTCGACAGCTTGCGTCAGATGAGGGCATCTGACGCCACTGCAAAAGCAACAGCGCTCGGATTCCTTCCCGGGCGCTGTTTTGTCTGCCTGTTTCGGGCTAACTAAGGTTAGCTCTGGCATAAGATTGTCTGACCATAGGTTATAGACTGACTTGACACAAGCCTGGCTTTCTATTTGCCAATTTGCTATTGACATCGGAGCAGGGATTGCTATATTGGTAAATGCAAGAGCACCGAAGGCGGGGGCTGGAGACGCCGTGATAACCTGGCTTCTGTTTCGTCGAGATCAGTGAACTTTAGGCTAATCCCTCAACGGGGATTTAGCCGGGTAACATTTTCATTTTCATGCAAAAGAGCGAAAAAACAGAGCGTTTTTGAAGGAGGTGAGCAAATGTCAACTAATTGAGTCAAGTATTGAGTGCAAACCAACTGTCAAGAAATGTAGTTTCCACTTGACAAAAACTGAGGAAGACATGCATAAAACAATAAGATGGACCCTGATTCTAACGGTATCTGTGTTGTTCATTGCAACAATTCTTTTGAGTGCCGCCGGAGCGGCACAAAAGCTAAACGATCGAGTCATCGAGGTCCCCGGTTCGTCGATCCTCCTGGAATTATGGGAGGGGCGGCTGGACAATGGCGAGATCGCGCCTTTCTACGGAATCAGCTTGAATGGGCAGTCCCGGGTGCGGACGGTGCAGGTCTCTTATGAGTTGGGCCTGAGGTACGCCCGTTTCGACCCCTTAGAGTGGGTTCCGACGGTGGCGCCGGTGCTGGCCGCTGATACCGATGTTCACCTGTTCATCGTACAGTTCTTCACGCAGCCGGTGGAGGAGTTCGAGCGTGATATCTCAGCTCTGGGCGGGACGGTGCGTCACTACGTCGCTCAATTGGCGTACCTGGTTGAGATGAGCGAGGCAGTGCGGACACAAGTGCAAGCGCTGCCATACGTGCGTTGGGTCGGGCCATATCAGCCGGCATACCGACTTGAAGAGTTTATGCTCGAAAACCTGGACCGGGCCGAGCAGGCGTATCCCCTGCAGCGCTACAATATCATGGTCCTCGCGCCGGATCAGAAGAACACCGTTGCCAGTCGCATCGCAGCTCTTGGCGGGATCGTGAACCGTGCCGACGCCGGTAAGCGCCTGCTGGAGGCCACCCTGACCCCCGAACAGCTCTTTGCGGTGGTGCGGTGGGACGAGGTTCTCTTCGTCGACCGCTGGAGCCCGTACGAAACGGACATGAACATTGCCCGGGAAATCGGCGGTGCCGACTTTATTGAGACCGTTGCTGGCTATGCCGGCGCCGGTGTCCGGGGTGAGGTTTACGACAACGGCTTCAACTTCATTCACCAGGATTTCGCCTCTCGTCCGCTGATTCGCCATGGGATGGCGGGCACTAATTACCACGGTGCCTCGACCTCCGGCATCTGCTTCGGAGACGGCACCGGCCAACCGCTGGCACGCGGGATGCTCCCGAAGGGTCAGGGAATTGTCGCTGACTATAATTACACTCCCATGACAGGTCCCGCCCGTTACACCCATACCGGGGAGCTAGTGCAGGCGCCCTACTACGCGGTGTTCCAGACGGCCAGTGTCGGAAGCTACCGGACCACCCAGTATACCAACATTTCCGCGGACACCGACGAGGCCTTGTTCGACTTCGACATCGTCCACTGCCAGTCGCAAAGCAACGCCGGAGACCAGATGTCACGCCCGCAGGCCTGGGCCAAGAACATCATTTCCGGCGGCGGGGTCTACCACTATAACACCTTGTCCAAGTCGGATGACTGCTGGTGCCGCGGTGCCAGCATCGGCCCGGCCTCCGACGGTCGGATCAAGCCGACCTTTACCCATTTCTACGACTGGGTCTATACCACCTACTGCTGCTTGTTTAACTCCTACACTACTACAATGGGCGGCACCAGCGCGGCCACACCGATCATCTGCGGACACGTCGGCCTCTTCTTCCAGATGTGGGCGGAGGGGATTTTCGGTAACCAGGTGGATCCTCGCGGGACAGTCTTCGACAATCGGTCGCATATGACCACCGCCAAGGCGATGCTGGTTAATACCGCCTCTCAGTATCCGTTCACCGGTCCATCTCACGACAAGACCCGCATGCACCAGGGATGGGGAATGCCGGACCTGGAGAGACTGTACACCTTGCGCGAAAAGATCTACGTCATCGATGAGACCGACGTATTGCTCCCCTTTGAGGTGGGGCAACACAGCGTCGAGGTGGAGGCGGGTGAACCGGAGCTGAAGGTGACCATGACCTACGCCGACCCCCCTGGCAACCCGGCAGTCCAGAGCCAGCACCGTATCAACGACCTGACCCTGAAGGTCATTTCGCCCAGCAACACTGTCTATTACGGAAACAACGGCCTGCTGGATGGTGTCTGGTCGACGCCCGGCGGCGACCCGGACACCAAGAACACAGTGGAGTGTGTCTTCATCGAGAACCCCGAGCCGGGTGAGTGGACCGTGGAGGTTCACGCCGACGAGGTCGTGCAGGACAGCCATGTGGAATCGCCGGAGCTGGATGCCGATTACGCCCTGGTGGTCAGTGGCGTGATCCCGAGAATTCTCTCCATTGAGCTGGTCCCAGACAATCCCCCGGTCGTCGTCCCCCAGGGTGGATCTTTCGGCTATACCGGCACCCTCACTAACAACACTGATGAACCTCAGACAGTTGACATCTGGGTGATGGCGGACGTCCCCGGAATGGGGATGTATGGGCCTCTGAAGCAGTTCAACGATGTGCAGCTTTCACCATCTCAGGTCTTGAGCAGTCATTTTAACCAAGTTGTCCCTAATCTCGCACCTGTGGGAGACGGTTACCTCTATATAGCCTATGTGGGTGACTACCCCTCGACGGTTATTCATTCCTCCTCCTTCCCGGTCGAGGTCATCCCCGGTGCACTGACTAAGGCTGGTGAGAACGGTTGGGTTCTGACGGGCTCGTTCCTCGAAGGAGATTTGCTTGACCTTCCTTCTGAGTTTACACTTTTGAGCAATTATCCTAACCCGTTTAACGCCAGAACAGTAATCGACTATCAGCTGCCGGTGGGGAGCAGCGTCAGGTTGGAAGTCTACAACCTCCTTGGCGAGAAAGTGGTTACTCTTGTGGATGAGGAGCAAGAGGCAGGCTACAGGTCAGTCACCTGGGATGCCTC
>JBHIBM010000272.1:0-3193 GCA_046759085.1 Candidatus Zixiibacteriota bacterium | reverse complement strand
CTCCACCCCGACTTTGGAGCCCGGCTTGGTCTTGAGGTATTTTTTCAAGTCCGCCAGCATGTGGGAGAGCTCCCCGATGTGGGAGAAGGAGGTTTCATCGCTTTTGACGACCGCGATCGTTAGGGTCAGAAGCGGGAACTGCTCCAAAACCCCGCGGCGATTTAACACTTCAATATAGCCCCGCTTAAGATCCTCCGATTCGTAATGAGTCGCCACCAGGCGGTCGAAGGTAGAGAGGACATTCTCGCAGATCGGCTCGAACTCCCCCGACGCCACCACGAAAATGAAATCATCCCCTCCGATATGTCCCACAAACCCGTGCGGAGCCAGATCCCGCACCGTGTCCCTGATGATCCGTGCCGTCATCTTGATGACCTTGTCTCCGTATGAGTACCCGTAGTAATCGTTATAAGCTTTGAAATTGTCTAAATCGGCGTAGCAGGCGGCAAATCCCTCTCCGGCCTCCAGCCTCCGGGTGATGTCGGCCTCGATGGCGAAGTTGCCCGGCAAGCGGCTGGAGGGGTTGACCCCCAGATCCCTCCTGCTGCGATTCATTGCCGCCTGCAGTCGGGTCTGGACAATCTGCCGCTCCCATTCGCCGCTGATGAGATCGTCCACCCCACAGGCAAACCCCTTCATGACGGTCTCCCTTTTGGGGGAGGGGACATAGAGCACCAGTGGCACCAGCTGTAAGGTCGGGTGCATCTTCGCGGCCTCTATGATCGACAACAGCGTGGCGCACTCCTGGTTGCAGGCGACCACGACCAAATCGAGATTCAGCCGGCGATGGAGTTCGAGCAACGCCGGCAGGTTTTCGAAGTGATGAAAAAGGTGCTCCCCGGGGGGGAAGGCTTCCTTCAGTCTCTGCTCGATATCGATCCCTCGCTGGCAGAGGGCGACATTCAGCATCACTTCCCTCTCCTGTGGTGGTCTCTTTCTCTGGGGTGGAAGGTGCGATGGACCTCTTTGAGGTATTCTCTATCGAGGTGAGTGTAAATCTCGGTGGTGGATATGTCTTCGTGTCCCAGCATCTCCTGCACCGCTCGGAGGTCTGCTCCTCCCTCTAAAAGATGAGTGGCGAAGGAGTGTCTCAAGGTGTGGGGATGAACGTTCTTTCCGATTTTCGCCACGAAGGCGTATTTCTTGACGATGTTGAAAAGCCCCATGCGGGTGAGCTTACCCCCCAGGCGATTCAGAAATAGAGATTCGCTCTTTCGACCTCGGAGCAGAAGCGGCCTCGATTCCGAGAGGTATCTGTCTATCTGCCTCCAGCAAGATTTTCCTGCCGGCACCAATCTCTCCTTGGAGCCCTTGCCGAAGAGGCGGATAAACTCAATCTCCGGGAACAGGTCTTCAGTGGTGAGATTCGCCACCTCCGATATGCGAGCGCCGGTGGCGTAAAGGGTCTCAAGAACGGCTCGGTCCCTGAGGCCGTACTTCTCCCTCAGATTCGATTTGCTCAAGATCTCTATGATTTCCTCGACGGTCAATATGCCCGGGGGTTTGCGGATGATCTTGGGGGAGGCGACCTCGGAGAAAGGATAGCTCTCCAACGCACCCTCCGACACCAGAAATCTGTATAAGGACTTTATTGCCGATAAGGCCTGAGCGATGCTCGCCGGAGACAGACGTTCATGATAGAGTTGGGTCAAAAAGGAGGTCAAATCGTCTGGCCCCACCTGCTTGAGCCCCTTGCCTCGATCAGTCTCTAAGAAGAGACAAAAACGGGAACAGGACTGCAGGTAGGCAAGGGCGGTATTTCCGGAAAGTCCCCTCTCTAAGAGTAAGAAATCTTGAAACTGTTTGAGTATTTCGCTCTGAGGGGCGAGGGTTGTTACCTCCGACATTCAGATCACCGCTTTCGACAGCCTTGCATATCATAACCACAACTCCACCGTTTGTCAAAATAAAAATGCCGGCGCCGGGAAGAGGCCGACACTCTCTCGCTGGAAGAGGAGAGCAAGGCAGCTGCGCTTGCCCGGACCCGGGCGACCCGAGCAGTCGCAATTGCCCCATGCAAAGACAGAGGCGGCGTTAGAATTGGAGCGAAGAGAATCTGCGGACTCGTTGCCTTTTCAAGAGGCGATTTGCAGGAGCTTTCGGGCAAAGAAGAATGCCGGTGCCTTCTGACACCGGCATTCAACATCCGCAGGTAAATGATCCTACTTCAGAATCGTCAGCTTCCTGACAGAGACGAACTCCCCGGCGGTGAGCTTGTAGTAGTAAATGCCGGTCGTGACCTCAGCCGCATTCCAGTTGACGGTCTTGTAACCGGCCTGCTGATAATCGTTCACCAGGGTGGCCACCTTCTGCCCCACCAGGTTGTAAATCTCCAGCGTCACCCGGGAGGCTCTGGGGAGATCATAACCGATGGTGGTGGAGGCGTTGAAGGGGTTGGGATAGCAGCGTCTCAAGGCGAAGCTTCTCGGCAGCTTGCTCCCCTCCTGCTCTTCAACACCCAACGGGACCACCAACATCACCGGGATGTGAATCGCGGGACTGGCGGAGTTGTTTTCGATAACGATGGTGTCTTCGTACACTTGCTTCTGGCTTGTAAGGGCATACAGCCAGACATACAGAGTATCGTCCCCTAGCCACGGTATTGTCCCCGAGGTCGGGGTAGCCACGATCCAGTCGGCGTCCTCTTCCACGGTGTACTCGAACGCGACCCTGCCGATATTCGTCATTACCCGCTCGAACAGAGAGCTGTCGCCCGGGGCAAGGGTGTCGACGACCAGACTGCTGTCGAACTGTTGCAGATGAGGGCCTCTCAGCGAGAAGTCTATCCGAAGACTGTCTCCATGAAATTCCGGAGCGAAGTTAGCTCTTTTTGTTCTGAAACCTGTGGCCTTGGCCTCTACCACAAAGGTGTCGGTCAAACTCACATCCATCTCAATCCAGTAGTAACCGTCTTCATCGGTGATGTCAGACCCCACAGTGTCTTCAGGTTGCCAGAAATTCCAGACAGTCACGTCCGCACCCTCGATCCCCCATCCGGTTCGCACGTCGCTAACGGTTCCGTCAACCACGGCGCGGTCGGCAATTGCAAGTGTCGAAAGGGAAAACAAAAATGCCAGTGCCAAAACTAAGCTTAAGTGAAAATTTCTTCTCATTTCTACCTCCAGAATGAGTTAAAAGCGAACGGTTGAATTCTTCAAGATTGGGAAAAACATCACCTCCTTATTAGACTACA
>JBHIBM010000271.1:0-3197 GCA_046759085.1 Candidatus Zixiibacteriota bacterium | reverse complement strand
CAGCTGAGCTCTCATTTTCTTCTTGACAATTCTAGCACAGGAGTTATCTTCTTTCATAGAGTTTGAGAGGTAAACAGCCTCTCTAACAAGCGAATCTGACTGAGGTGGCCATGCGGCTATTAGTTAGGATTGTCGTACTAGCGGTTTTCCTCTTTCCGCTGATTGTTGGCGCTACCATTATCAACATCCCCGATGATTATGACACCATTCAGGAGGGCATAAACGCCAGCTCGGACGGCGACACCGTCCTGGTGCAGCCGAACGTATACTATGAAAATATCAACTTCAATGGGCATAATGTCGTTCTGGCTTCGCTGTTCTTGACCACCGGTGATACAATCTATGTCTTAAACACGGTAATTGATGGGGACCGCGCCGGTTCCGTCATCACGTTTGAAAGCGGAGAAGACAGCACGGCCCAAGTGGTTGGCTTCACTATTCAAAATGGGTATGGTCACGGTGCATATCCGTATTTCTGCGGTGGAGCGATAACCTGTTGGGATGACTCCAACCCTACGATAATGAACAACACTATTACCAGCAACAGAGCTTTCTGGTGCGGCGGCGGAATCAGCTGCTGTTACTCAAGCCCAACGATAGCCCTGAATACGATACGTGGTAATGAAGGGATTGATGCAGGTGGTGGAATCTTCTGTATTAGCTCAGACCCCGTGATAAGGGAGAATAACATTGACGGCAACTGGGGTTATGATGGCGGTGCTATGTATTGCTATGAGCGATCTAATCCGACAATAACCAAGAACAGCATCGTAAGGAATTCATGTGCTTCTAATGGCGGTGGCATTTTCTGTGCAGACAGCTCCGATCCGGTGATAGAGAGTAACATCATCACAGAGAACTACGGAGGCACTTTTCCAGGGGTCGGCGGTGGAATCTTTCTTGATCGGTCCCAACCAGCGATAAGGAATAACCTCATCAGCAGGAATGTTGCTCTGTATGGGGGCGGGCTCGCCTGCACTTGGAGTTCTAATCCACAGGTCCTGAACAATACGTTTTACGGAAACGTGGCGGCCGGCCCTGCTCCGGACTATGGGTATGGTGGGGGTCTCTTTTGCGTTGATGGCTCTTACCCTGTCATAACGAATAGCGTTTTTTGGGCTGACACCGCAGAGACCGAAGGCAAGGAGCTCTATGTTGATCTGTCATCATTTCCGCTAGTTACCTATTGCGATATCGAGGACACCCTCTGGCCCGGTGCTGGGAACATCAGCGTCGATCCTTTTTTCCGCGACCCTGCAAATGGCGATTTTCACGTTCAATCGATAACCAATCCAGATTGTGGAGGCCCCGCTGATTCACCATGCATTGACGCCGGTGATTCCTCGTTTGTCGACAGTCTGATTAGTTGCGACTGGGGCCTGGGGACGTTGAGGAGCGACATGGGCGCTTACGGCGGTGGTGATTCAGCCCAGGTGGGTATTTTTCATCAGGAAGATTACGTTCCAGGTCACTTTTCTATGTCGCAGAACTATCCGAATCCTTTTAACGCCGCCACTGTCATTAGCTACCAGTTGCCGACTAACAACTGTGTCAGGTTAGAAATTTGCAACCTCCTCGGTCAAAGGATCGCAACGTTAGTGGACAGCAAACAGCAGACAGGATACAGGTCAGTTGTATGGGATGCTTCAGAAGTCTCCTCCGGTCTTTATTTCTACAAGCTCACTACCGGTGATCTCTCCGAGACCAAGAGGATGATTCTGGTCAAATAAATTCCATTCAGCAAAAAGATAGTGGTGTCTGAGTTTCCCTTGGGCGTTTTCTTATTGTGGAGTTACTGCCTATACCAGGCAGGGTAGGCCCCAGGCCTCAGCCAGCGGGATCATTCTGAATGTGTAGCGCGGTGAATTCATTACCGCTGACTTCCGGGTCGGATGAATTCCGACCCCTAGGGGTTGTCTTTCCAAAGAAATTGGAAATAGTATGAACCGAAAAAGTTGCTCCAAATAGATTGCTTTTCCGTTTCTGAAATATGTAGATTGAAATATTCACCTTTTCAGAGGTTTTCACCTGAAGGATTCTTGGAGTCGTCAAATGCAACACTTGAAGGTTCCCCTGGCGGTGCTTTTCAGCTTTGCCCTTTCCATTCTCCTTCTCCTTTTTCCACCCCTCCAGAGCGGGACGGCGGTCAAACCCTCGATCGAAGCTGAACCCTTGGATAGGGGTGTAGACTTCGTCTACGAGAAAATCATCATAGAGATAGAACCTCCGGAGTTGACGGTGACCGGTCTATATCGTTTCCAGAATCGTTTTCCCTTCGAGGTCACCCTGCCTATGCTCTATCCTCTTCCGGTGGACGAATACCAAGATTTCCCTCACCAAATCAGCGCCAAGAGCATCAGTGCAGATGGAAAGCAACCCTTAGAGTTTGCATGGAGGCGGAACAACAATGCGATCCGGCTGAATGTTAGCGCCGAAGGGAAATCGAGCACTGAGATGAGGGTTACCTATTCTCAGAGGTTGAAAGGAAAACAGGCAAGATACATCCTGACCACCACCAAAGCCTGGGGAAAGCCGTTGAAGTCCGCCGACCACCAGCTCATCCTATCGGAGAACTTGAAAATCAGCTCCATAAGCTTTCCTTTCGATCGGGCTGAAAATATTGCGGGGAAGAGGGTCTATTTCTCATATAAAGAGAACTTTTTGCCCGATACGGATCTGATTGTGACGTGGGAGTAACCCGCTGTTGTCTGCTCAGTTGGCAATCACATCTCTCCGGCCGAGATGTTACCTGTTCCCCGGTGTTCTCGCCAAAGCAGCTAAATGTTCCCTCCTAAGCGGGCACGGCAGTTTACCTTCTCCATCGTCCCTTTACCCATACCCAGCCTCGAGGGGTTTGCTTCCAGTGTCCTGGCACCCAGACCTTGCCCTTAGGTTTGGCTACCCAGTGTCCCGGTACCCAGACATAGCTGTGGCTGTGTCGGTTCCACGACCAGTGGCCTGAAATCCACACCGCTTGTGAATGTGGTGGGGTAGGTTTCACTTCCACTCGCAATGGGGGTGGCCCTTTGTGCACATAGATCACCCGAGAGGCACAGCCGCTCGAGAAAAGCAAGAAGAAGCTCACAATCAGTATCGAACCAACAACGGCTCCGAAAGTGGTTTTCATTTTCTCCTCCTTTCTTCCTCTATTTCGACAATAAGATATCGAAAAGGTTTAAATGCAAATATTTTGTACA
>JBHIBM010000270.1:0-3201 GCA_046759085.1 Candidatus Zixiibacteriota bacterium | reverse complement strand
TGCAGTTAAGCTCGACATCGACTTCGGGGCGGGCTCGTTGCGGCTGAAAAGTGGTGAGGGGGCTCTGCTGTCGGCGAAGTTCGACTATGACCGGGATCTTCCTCGCTGTCGCTACGATGTCGACGAGGGAGTGGTGTCTATAAAGATTCGAAGTGAACAGAAAAGCTTCTCGCTATTCTCCCGGAAAGCTCACAACCACGCTAAGATCGAGGTTTCCAAGAAATACCCTCTGGATTTGAGCGTTGACGCCGGCGCCTGTGAGCTCAACTTAGACCTTTTCGATTTCGAGTTGACCGACTTCGAGTTGGATGGTGGAGTCTGCGACATCAACTTGAAGTTCGGAGACGGCGCCGAGCATCTCCGTGCCACGATCGACGTCGGAGTCTCAGACCTAGACATTCAAATCCCCCGCGGTGTCGGTCTCAAGCTGGTTAAGGACGCGGCACTGAGTTCCTTTCACCACAGTGGTATCACGCTAGATAAAGTCTCCGGCTCCACCTACCTTTCCGAGGATTACCCCAACGCAGAAAAGAAGATCGACATCTTCCTCGACGCTGGGCTTTCGAGCTTGGCAATTAGCAATCGGTAAGGGGTAATACCGAAGATTCGCACCCTCCGTAGTTCCCTGAGTATCTTCCGCACAAAAAAATCATCACCTCACCCACCCCTAACGGGCAGATCTCGGCCCCCAGAAAACAGCACCCCTCACCATAGAAGTTGACAAAACAGGAAAATACCTTATAATTACGGTGCCTGTTTTTCTGCATTTTCGCTTCAGTGGTTCCCGGGCGGGAGCTGTCCCGACTTCGAGAACCGAGATGCTCTGCCGGAACGATCTGGAGATGAAGCAGTCATTTATCTCTTAACCAATTGGGAATCGTTTTCCATCTCGAGAAAGGAGGTGAGAGAGAGAAAAAACCCAAACCTCCCCTCAAAAGAAATCAGAAGTAAGGAGTAACTAAAGATGTCAACCTTCAGAGCTACTGTTTTAGCAATTATCTTGCTGGGGGCAATTCCGGCGCTGGCGGGATATGTGGCCTTCGACCCCTCGGAGTTTCCGGATCATGACTACATACCGGTCATAATCTTCTTGGAGGAACAGGCGGATATCTCCGGACTGACCCTCCAGCTTGACCGAAAAGAGGCGACGTTGTGGGAAAGGCACCAGGTAGTGGTTGGAGCCTTGAAAGAGACCGCCTCCCGAACTCAGGCAAGTCTCCTTTCATTCCTGGAGCGGGCTGAAGAGGAGGGAAAAGTCGAAGATGTCACCCCCTTCTGGCTTGCCAGCATGGTGGGGGCCTCGGTGAAGGAGGAGCTTCTGTACGACCTTGCCTGCCGGGCAGATGTTTACGCAGTGTACTACGACCGGGTGGAGAAACTGATAGAGCCGGTATCCTTCGGCACTCCGGATTACGGCAGCCTCTCCAAAGCCCAGTGGAATTTGACCATGATAAAGGCCGACAGCGCCTGGGCGATGGGCTACACTGGAGAGGGGGTTCTGGTCGCCAATTTAGACACCGGAGTGGAGGCCGATCACCCCTCCCTGCACGACAATTGGAGGGGATTTGATCCTCGCTATGCTGGACATCCTGAATGGGCCTGGCGTGACTCCCTGACACAGACCACTTACCCCTGGGACTCCGGTTACCACGGCACTCACACCATGGGGAGTCAGTGCGGTATCGACTCCAACACCGGCGACACCATCGGGGTGGCCATCGGAGCGGAGTGGATAGCAGCCTCCGATGTCGACCGCGGAGGCAATCTGGACCAGAGGTCCGGTCGCTACATCAAGTGCTTCGAGTGGTTCATCGAGCCTGCAAGGGGACAGACCCAACCCTGGCACGTCCCCGCCACTGTCAGCAACTCCTGGGGTCACCACCTCAGCAACTTCCCCAACGACCCCTGCGATGAAAGATACTGGGAGGTGCTGGATAACATGGCCGCCGCCGGCATTATCGTTCTTTTCTCCGCCGGCAACGAAGGCAACGACGGCCTGAGGGTTCCGGGCAACCGCAAGACCACCGACTATAACGCTTTTGCAGTGGGAGCTGTGGATGTCAACAAAACCGCGCCCTACTGGTCGGCGAGAGGTCCCTCCCCATGCGTCGAGTTCGGGCCCGATGCCATCACTCCAGAGGTGGCAGCTCCGGGGGCGGATGTTAGATCGGCATACGCCTACGGTGGCTACACCACCCTTTCGGGAACCTCAATGGCCTCTCCCCACGTGGCCGGGGCGGCCGCCATTTTGAGGCAGGTCAATCCTAACGCCACCGTGGAGCAGGTCCTGGGAGCCCTGATGCAGACCGCCGAGGATTTGGGTCAGACCGGCAACGACAACACCTACGGGTGGGGACTGATCGATCTGGCGGCAGCCATCCGCCTGGTTCAGAAGTTTGACCAGGTCACCTTCGATCTTGACCCCCTTAACCAGCGGGTGCCGCGTGGCGGAACTCTCTCCTACTATGTGGATGGAGAGAACACCACCGGAAGCACCAAGATCGTTGACTACTGGGCGACCGTATATTTACCCAACGGGGGGCAGTATGGGCCGGTCTTTGGACCGCTTCAGGTCACCTTGGGACCCTACGAGACCATACATCAGCTGATCTCCGAGCAAGTCCCGGCGCAGGCACCATTGGGTTGGTATCAGTATAATGCTTACGTCGGTGAGTATCCCCACGGAATCTGGCATCACGAGACTTTCGAGTTCAGGGTGATCCCGGCGATTGCCAGAGGCGGCGACGTCGAACGTCAGGATTGGGAGGTACTGGCGGGATTTGAGGAGAAGGGGAGTGTTGATCACGCCGACATGGCGCTTCCCAACGGCTTTTTCCTCAGCCAGAATTCCCCTAACCCCTTCAATGCCTCCACCAGGATCGCATACACTATCGAGGAGGGTTGTGAGGTCGAGCTCAAGGTTTACAACCTGAAGGGCCAGGAAGTGGCCACCTTGGCCAAAGGCCATCATGAACCCGGGTACTACACCGTCACCTGGGAGGCCTCCGAGGTTTCAAGCGGTGTCTATTTCTACAAGCTACAGGCTGGAGAGTTCTCCGAGATTAAGAGAATGAACCTGCTAAAGTAGAAGACCCTTACCCTCTACTGAGGGCGCCGGGCAGGCATTTGCTCGGCGCCTTTTTGCTTTCCGGGGCCGGTTGGAGGTCTGCCCCCGGTTGCTTCTCACAAACTGCTAACACC
>JBHIBM010000269.1:0-3214 GCA_046759085.1 Candidatus Zixiibacteriota bacterium | reverse complement strand
ACAACGAGATTTTCATCTTATACAATGGAGAGCAACGTGCGGTTGGACCTCGTCCGATCAACGTCCTCGCATTCTACAAACTGTGGGGATATGCCCCCGATTTCGTGGTTTACGGTGCCAGTGGCTATCATGCTAATCCCCATTTCGAGGCCAAAAGGCTCGTGGAAAAAGGCTGGCTGGCCCCGCTGAAGAGATTTCTGGTACCAATTCACTCCTGGGGAGAGGAGTTCGAGAACGGCCTCCTCCAATCTGCAAGTTTCATCAGATTCCTGATCGACAGCTACGGCATAACCCGTTTCAGAACCTTTTACGAGAGAAGCTGGGACTTGAACCTCGAAAGCTGCTTCGACGAGATCTACGGTGAGGCTTTCTCTCGCTTGGAGAAGGACTGGCGACTCTTTCTCAAAAAGTACATCCCTTCGAAGAGCGACTTAGGTCTGTTTGCGGAGAGGCTCCTCTTCATCAGAAATTACGAGCAGGTTCTCCCTTACTGGGAATATATGTACAGCCTCCATCCCGATGACCACGACGTCTCGTACAGGCTGGCAACCTGCTATTATTCTTTGGGAGACTACTCCAACGCTCTGAGACTTTACAGAAACCTGAAAGCGCTTCGGGATTCTTCGGCTCAGACCGCTTATATGGTCGGGAACGCCCTTCTGCAACTGGGAGATTTGAAGTCCGCCGCCCGAGAGTACCAGTCTGCACTGGAGCTTGATTCCACCTACGCCCTCGCTCACAAAAAGTTGGGGGAGATAGCTCTATTCGAGAGAGATTTCAGCACTGCCTGTGAGCAGTTCCGTCTGGCGCTGGGATACACCCAGGAGACTGAGTTTCTCTCCGATGTCTATTTCCTCTGGGCCGACGCTCTGGAGAAATCGGGGGGAGGCCCGAACCCGGATTCCTTAAGAGAGCTGGGCTTGATCTTCGCCAAAAACAAGATGGGAATCGACCCTGGATTAGCACTCTCCTATGTCTATCTGGCGGAGGCGTATCTCATCTCCGATTCGGTTCAGTTGGCTCTACCTTTATTGGACAAAGCGTGGGAGTTAGAGAACAAACCGTATCATTCGGCCAGAATTCTCATCGACTCTGGGAAAGCTTATGATCTCCTGGGAGAAAGAGGCAGGGCAAAAGAGTATTATCGTAAGGCGAAAAAGTTGCCTTGCGGATTTCTCAATAGAAAAACAGCGGAGAAGTATCTAAGAAAACCTTTCAAACTATCGGAGTGAAAAATGCCGGAACTGCCGGAGATCGAGGTCCTCTGCAAGTCTATCAATCGGTCCCTGAGGGGAATCCCTGTTGAGAGCGTCATCGTAAAACAGCCGAAGTGCACCAATCTCACTCAGAGAGAGTGGAACCGCCTTCTGAAGGGAGCCTCTATCCTTAAGTCTTATCCTCATGGGAAATGGGCCATCAACCCCACTGACAATGAACACCTCTTGCTGTTCAATCTGGGGATGGGCTGCGGCCTGTTGCTGGTGCCACAGGAAAAGCTGGAGGAAAAGAAATATCAATTCGCATTCCTCTTCGAGAATGGAAAGGCACTACGCTTCTCCTTCTGGTGGTTCGGGAACGTGCACCTGGTTCATGAGAGGAAATTTGAGGGATACGCTCTGACCTCGAAGTTGGGCCCGCATGCCTATGGGAAGGAGTTCACCTTGCAGAGATTCAAAGATCTGCTTCAGGGAAGAAAAGGCGCCATCAAACAATTTCTGTTGAATCAGAAAAATGTCGCCGGAATCGGAAACGCTTACATCCACGATATTCTCTTCTTAGCAAAGCTGCACCCCTTCCGGACCATTTCCACCCTGACCAAAAGGGAGATTGAGGCCCTCCACAAAGCCATCGTTGATATTTTCTCGAAAAGCGTAAAGCTGGGTGGAGCCTTCTGGGAGTATAATATTTACGGTAGAAAGGGGCGGTATGATGCCGGCTGTCTCCTCATCGGCTACAGGGAGGGCAAGCCCTGCCCGGCTTGTGCGACTTCGGTTGAGAAGATGAAGACCGGCTCCACCACCGGGTTTATCTGCCCCAGGTGTCAGAAGTTGAAGTGATCGAATAGGAGTTGATGCAGTTGAGATCTTTCTGAGCCGCAATCTAAGAGGTCATCGTCAACGATGTCCTTGATAAGTCCTGTGACGTGATTCCCAAACCTTTTCTATGTTATCCTTTCTAAACAGCATCATCCTTTTCGGCCTGGCGGCGGCTGCCATCCCTCTTTTGATTCATCTGCTTGCCCGCCGGCGTCTGAAGAAGGTTTACTTCTCCTCCTTGACTTTTTTGAAATCGATGCAGAGAAGCCAACTGCGCTGGCTGAAGATCAGACAGCTTCTGCTCCTGATAGTCCGAACTCTGATAATTATCTTTCTGGTTTTAGCTTTCGCCCGTCCGGCCCTGAGGAGCCACCTCCGGGGCGTCGGTGCCGAGGCTCAAACCTCCGCGGTCGTCCTTTTGGATAACTCCTACAGCATGGCCCGGGAAACCAAGGATGGCTCTCTTTTCGAGTTGGCAAGAGGGAAAGCGGAGAAGCTCTTAGAGCTCTTCGGCTCAGGCGACGAGGTCACCATCACCACCTTCTCGGACGGAGTCGATTTCAAACTGCCACCTTTTTCCTCCAACAAAGAGGCGCTCAAGGGGAGGCTGGAGAAGTTGTCCCTCTCACACCGCACCACCGATGCGGTGAAAGCGTTGCTCGATGCCGTCGAGGTTCTGGAGAAATCAGCCAATCTCAACAGGGAGATATATCTTCTGACAGACTTGGCCAAAAGCGGCTGGACGGATAAGGAAAAGTTGAAATCGCTTGAAGGTAAAGTCAATTCCGACCGACCGGTGCGGTTGTATCTGATTCCCTTTCCGGCGCCGGATCTGGACAACCTCTCCGTGGGGGAGCTCGACTTCGGGAGGCAGCTAATTCAGGCGGGAAAAAGCTTCAAATTGAACGCCACCGTGACCAACTACACCGAGAGGCGGCAGGATCGCAGACTAGTCAGCCTCTTTCTGGACGGACGCCGGGTGGCGCAGAACGATGTCACTCTCCCGGCCGGAGGGAAAACCGTAATCGATTTCTCACTTCAAGTCGATTCACCCGGTTTCCACTACGGGAGGCTGGAGTTGGAAGATGACGAACTTCTGGCCGATAACTCTTGTTACTTCAGCTTCCGAATTCCGGAAGTCACAAACGTCCTCATAGTGGGAGAAAATCCCCAGGTTG
>JBHIBM010000268.1:0-3225 GCA_046759085.1 Candidatus Zixiibacteriota bacterium | reverse complement strand
TCCAGAGGTGCCAGTTTTACGAATTGAGGCCTGGCCCCCACTATGGAGCAGACTTTCATGCTACTTGCGATAGAACTGCCGGATGGCCTCGACAACGTAGTCCTGCTCGGCCTCCGTCAGCTCCGGGAAGGCCGGGAGCGAGACTACCTCCTCGGAGGCTTGCTCCGAATCCGGCAGATCTCCGGGCTTATACCCCAAATCCTGATAACATTCCTGGAGGTGTAAGGGGAGGGGGTAGTAGGTCGCGACCCCCACCTTTTTCTCCTTCAAGAATTGCATCAGTCGCTGCCGATCCTCCACCCTCAAGGTATACTGGTGAAATATATGATAGTTGTGATTCCTCTCCAGGGGAGTCTTCACCTGAGCACAGTCCTTGAGGGCCTCACTGTAAATGTGCGCTCTCTCCCTTCGGGCCTCGGTCCAGGAGTCCAGATGTTTCAACTTGACGTTGAGGATGGCGGCCTGGAGGGTGTCCAGCCGACTATTGTAACCGACCTCGGTACTGAAATTCCTCTCTCTGAAACCATGAACTCTCAAACGTCTTAGTCGACTCGCGAACTTCTCATCATTGCTGACTACCATTCCCCCATCACCATATGCTCCAAGGTTTTTGGAGGGGAAGAAGCTGAAGCAGCCACAATCCCCGATACTGCCAGCCTTCTTCCCCTTGTATTTGGCCCCGATGGCTTGGGCAGCATCCTCGACCACTTTCATATCATGTTTCTTTGCTAGCTCCAGAATCTTGTCCATCTCCACCATCTGACCGTACAGGTGAACTGGCATTATGACCTTGGTCTTGGCAGTGATGGCTCTTTCGACCTCGGAGGGTAAGAGGTTGAAAGTGTCCGGGTCGATGTCCACGAAGACCGGCTTGGCCCCCAGGCGAGTTATCACCCCGGCACTCGCGAAAAAGGAAAAACTGGAGGTGATGACCTCGTCTCCGTGGCCGACATCGAAGGCACGTAAGGATAGAAGTAGAGCATCGGTGCCGGAGGCAACCCCCACCGCGAAGCTGGTTCCGCAATATGCGGCGATATTTCTCTCGAGAGTCTCGACCTCCGGACCCAATATGAACCTGGTATGCTCCAGACAGCCGGCGATGGCAGAGTCGATCTCGGCCTTGATGGCCTGATACTGCCTCCTCAAGTCCAAAAGGGGAACTTCCATCACTGGTTCTCCAAGAGCTGTTCTTCAGGTACGTCTCTGAGGGTCTTGGCCGGAGCTCCCGCGACGATCTTCCGAGGGGGAGTATCCTTTGTCACCAGGGCACCTGCGGCCACCAGAGAATCCTCTCCGATCACCTTGCCGGGAAGGATGGTGCAGTTGACTCCCAGGCGTCCTCCTTTTTTAACCGTGACACCTTTATAATGTTTGAATCTCTCCTTGGTGCGCCCGACGAAGTTGTCGTTGGAGGTGGCCACACAGGGGGCGATGAAGGCCCGGTCCTCGATCTCGGAATAGGCGGTGATGTAAACGTTGGTCTCAATCTTGCAGTAAGAGCCTAGCCTGGTGGAACCTTCGATTGCCGCCCCTCGACCGACGATTGTGGCCTCGCCGATTTCGACCTTCTCCCGAACCGTGGCCAGGTCGGCCACCAGCACCCTGGGACCGATTGCAGCCCCGGCATAAATGATGGCTGAGGTTCCAATTAGGCATCCCTCCCCGATGACTGTGGGGTCAAGACTCTCCTCCTTGGTGGTGGCGCTCATGACTGCCCTCATGGGAAGTTTCCCGATGACGGCCCCATCGTCCACCCTGACGTTATCGCCGAGCCGGCTTCCCCGCTGGATGGTAACGTTGTTCCCGATCTGGCAGTTCTGCCCGATGGTGACCTCCGCACCGATCACGGAGAAATGCCCCACCTCGGTTCCCCCACCCAAGGTGGCTGAGGGGTCGATGAAGTTGATCCTCTTCGAGCTAGCTTGCTGGACCATTTATGCTTAACCTCTTAGTGAGGAGTTGTCTCCGACCTCTTAGGATTTGACGCTCAGCTTGACCGGTACCCCTCCCCGCTTCAACGACTCCTGGGCGGCATCAAGGACTCTGAGCACCCGCAAGCCGTCAAGCCCGTCAGAGCGGGGCTTCTTCCTTTCTCTGACGCAATCGAGGAAATGCTGACATTCTGTCTTCAGAGGCTCAACACTCTCAAGCTTGGGGATGATTATGTCCCCGGTGCGCAGGGATAGATACTCTCCATAGGTGTTGTAATCCAACTGAGATTCCACCCCCTTGTCGTAAAGCCAGATCTTCTCGCTGGAGGCGACATCGTCAAAGACCGCCATTTTCTTGGAGCCAACGATGGTGAGCCTTCGGGATTTGTGGGGGTCCAGCCAACTGACGTGGATGTGAGCCATGATCTGGTCCTCAAAGGTCAGGGAGACGAAGACCACATCCTCAACCCCCGGCTGGAGATAGTAAGCCCCAGTGGCGCTGACCGAGAGAGGCGCCTTGTCGAGCAGGAACATCATCAAGGAGAGGTCGTGGGGCGCAAAGCTCCAGAGGGCATTCTCGATGTCCCGCACCTTCCCCAGATTGACTCTGGAGGCATAGAGGTAATAGATTCGCCCCAGCTCTCCCTTGTCCAGGTATTCCTTCAGCCTCAAAGAGGCGGGATGATATTCCATTATATGCCCCACCATGAGGATGCGACCTCCCTCCTCCGCCAGCTGGATCAGCTCTTCCCCCTCTTTGATATCCAAGACGAACGGCTTCTCCACGAAGACATCTTTGCCGGACAGAAGAGCCTCACGGGCAAAGCGGTAGTGGCTGTCGGGAGGGGTGGCAATCACTACCGCCTCGATTTCGGGGTCCTGCAGCACCTTCCCCTCCTCGGAGCTGAACTGAATGTTGGGGTACGAGGGCGC
Source organism: Candidatus Zixiibacteriota bacterium (assembly GCA_046759085.1). Taxonomy (GTDB): domain Bacteria; phylum Zixibacteria; class MSB-5A5; order DG-27; family DG-27; genus DG-27. Next base: position 361 of record JBHIBM010000268.1, on the reverse strand, counting down.
CACCCTCTCCAAGGTCTCAGGCTCCAAATCGCAAGCCGACTTTAGCTCGCAGCCGGGGAGGCTGTGAAAATTCCTCAGGAGGTTTCTTCCCCAGGCCCCCAAACCTATCTGCCCAATCTTGACAACGGCCCCGTTCATTTTGACACCACGTCAGCTTCGACCTGCTCGCGACCAAAAGCGGTCACGACAGATCCCCCTTTAAGGAAGCGGTCATCGCAGATATCCTCTCCCAGGTTTCCGGTTTCTCCCTTTTGACCCTGTAAAGGTATTCAACGAAAAAGACCGCTAAGATCGTGATAAAGATGCTTATCGCCCCCGCCAAAGCCACCAGCTGAGCCCGCGCCGGACGAACTCTCTCCTC
>JBHIBM010000267.1:0-3227 GCA_046759085.1 Candidatus Zixiibacteriota bacterium | reverse complement strand
ATGAATCATCCTTTTATACAACATATGAAGGGATGGATAATAAACAATCAAAAAGGAGGTAACTATCATGCAAGACAGAACGTTACTCCGAATCGGGGCAGTGTCGCTTATCGCCGGCGTTGTCTTGACTTTCGTTCACATTACACTGATTGGAGCCATCGAACCGGCCGACCCCACCGACATGCAGGCCAGACTTCAGTCGATGGTGGACAGCCCTAACTGGACGGGCGCTCACGTTTTCTACCTTCCAATGTTGCTCCTGTTCGTAGGGGGCCTTCTGGCCCTCTATCGCTCCTTCAAGGGGGAGCAGTGGGCGTCGCTGGCCCGGCTGGGCTTCGCCGCCGCCCTGTTGGGTGGTGCCATCATCTCCGTCAGTGGGGCAATATACTATGGCGGCGCCATGAAGGCGCTGGGGGATGCCTGGGGCGCTGCGGCCGATAAGGCCTTCCCCTTCGCCGTGGTGGAGGCCATGATTCTGGTCAGCTTTGACATTTTTTCATGGGGGATCGTCGTCTTCTTTGGGGTGGCCCCAATCCTCTTTGGGTTGGGAATTGCGCTGACCGACCTCTATCCAAAGTGGCTGGGATGGGTAGCGGTGATCGGCGGGGTCGGCAACGCTTTGATGGGGATTGTCCTGTTCTTCCAGGGATGGTCGCGAGTTACCTCCAATGTCTGGGGGGCGCTATCTATCGTGATCACCCTCTGGCTGCTGGTGATGGGAGTACTCATGTGGCGGAAATCCGGTGCGGTGGCCAATTCATAGCATCGTCCACGAGTTCGGCTTTCTGAAAGTAAGAATCGTGAAAGTCAAACTCCCAATCTGTACTTTTGCGGCGTTTAGGGTATATGACCAAACAACAAAGCAGGTTTGACCCAGGTCGTTACCAAATCAAAGTAAAGGGACGCCTTGGTAGCGAATGGTCAGATTGGTTTAATGGTATGACAATTGTATCTGAGGAAGGGGTGACGACCATAACTGGTGAAGTTGTAGACCAGGCGGCTTTGCACGGATTACTGATTAAGGTACGTGACCTGGGGCTAAATCTGATCTCTGTTAATCGCATTGAACCTGACAATGATGGGGGAGAGCTTTGACACCGTTCTTAGGAACAAAGTGTTGAATAGCAGGACATGTGTTACACTTTCTTAATGCTTAAAAGTAGCAGGACATATGTTACAGGTCCTTCTTTTTTGTGCTGTAGCGAAAGGTTTTGATAACTCGATCCTGATGGGTGAATTTGATCACTTCTGGTTCGGTATAGATGGTACCTGTTACGTACTCATGAACCAACGTTTCATCCACTAAGAACGACTCCGTGAAGAAGCGGACACGACCTTGTTTGTCCGTCAGACGAACGAAGGAGATACGGCCGTCTCGCCAGGGCAAGCCGTCCCGATGGAGGCTGAATGTCTGGGACAGCGTCTTGATAGGGGTGCTGGTGTGAACCTTCCATGGGACGTTCTGGGAGAGTTTAGCGTAGCGGTGCTGAGTGTTATGGAAGGTCTCAAACACAGGCAGTTCCTCTCGGAGATGTAATAAGTCTTGAAAATGTTGGCTACGGAGGAAGAGCTTATCGTAGACGTCATTCAAGCGCTCGATAACCCCGTTTCGCCAGGGTTCTGCTTCCGGGATGAAGACCGGTTCCACTCCCAGGTAGAGGCATAGTCGAATGAGGAGCCCGAAGCTTCGGGGGTAGCGGTTGGAGCCTCGAAAGGTCAGCTCATTGTCTACCTGGAGCCTCCGGGGGATACCCAGCCGTTGCCAGGCTGTCACCAGAGCTTCAACCACATCCACCGCTCGCTTGCTGGATACAACTTCCAGCGCCGCAGCGTTACTGAAGGTATCGATAAGATGGACTCCGTAGAACCGCTGGCCTCCGTCCAGGTAACGAGGACCCACCAGGTCCAGCTGGTGAACGTCGTTGGGCTGGTTAGCAACCAGGACAGGATACGGCGTCCCTCGGGGAACATGACTGGGTTTAACTACCAAGCCATGGCGTTTGAGGATCCGATTAATGGTCCAGACTTGAGGTACAGGGTAAACTCCCAGCCTCTGGAGTTCCCACTGGATAATCAGGGCACCTTTTTGAGCATACTTTGTTCTCACAAGCCGTTTGCGAATTTCGCAGATCATGCGCTCGAGTTCTTCGGGGGTCTTGTTGGCAACCTCCTTGGGCTTACGAGAATGGTCTTGGGACCAACTGGGATCGCTGGGGTCGTAGCGCTCAAGCCAATAGTAAAACCATCGCCGTGAGTGGCCCAGAGATCGAGATATGATGCTGATCTTTTCACCCTGGAGAAAACGTTTGACCGCATCGATGCGTTTTTCCTGCGCGTTCATTCTCCACCTCCTTCCTTGGGAGGTGGAGACTACTCACGGCAGGAATTGTAACAAATGTCCTGCTACAAAATCGGCACTAAGGTGTAACAATTTCAGGTGTAACATATGTCCTGCTACATGACAACAAAGGATTTGGAGTTGGGGCTTTCCAATGAAGTTAATTGATCGGAGATAAGTCTTCTGAAAGTTGGTGGTGTGTCCGCCATCCTGAGCGGTGTGATCAATCTTTCGTTCTTCGTTGTCATCTTTACCGCCCTAGGCTTTTTGCCCTCTGACGACCTGCGACAGATCCTACCGCAGGTGAACGCAGATCGAACGGCCTATCCATTTTCTGGAGAGGACGGCAGCACTTCAATTTGCTCCACTCTAGCACACCAGTATTGGCTCTACGAAAGACCAACGGACTATAAGTCCGGCGTGTTTCCGTCGGAAAATGCAAAACCGTACGCTATACATACGCTATTTTGCCCTAGAAACACCTAGAAAGGACATTAACCCTCTTACCTGTACACTCATTGACCGACCGATTCTTGTCTCAGTGGGTCATCAACAATTCATGGCCGCACGGAAGCTGTGGCAAAGCAAAAGAGTTAGGTATCTTGTACGTTTTTTCACCACAGCGTTGCTGTCATCTTTTGTAAACGTGTTTTATCTTCAAAGGCCGGTGGGAACGGATTTATGATCAGAATAAAGTAGTTGATCAGGGGTGTAAATTGATCCGGTAATAATCGATATGATCTAGCATGCTATATGACTAAATCAAAGTCAAAAAGCGTTATACCCGATGCTGAACAGCAACTCCCCCTCTTAACAACCAAACTATACATCCCTCCTCCACGACCCAATTTAGTCCCACGACCACACTTGATAGAAAGACTGAATGAAG
>JBHIBM010000266.1:0-3234 GCA_046759085.1 Candidatus Zixiibacteriota bacterium | reverse complement strand
AGGGTTTTCCTGCATACCACACAGTAGTCATTCTCCTTTTCTTATTCTCCGGTATCAGCGGGCTGATTTACGAAGTCCTCTGGACCCGTATGTTCTCCCTTGTGCTCGGAACTACAGTCTATGCGGTGGCCACCGTTCTGGGTGTCTATATGGGCGGTCTGGCCCTCGGCAGTTGGTTCTTCGGCCGGATTGTAGACCGTCCCGGAGCTAACGGCTTTCGCCTCTATGCGTGGCTCGAGGGCGCAGTCGGCGTCTACGCTTTCATTCTTCCCTTCCTCATTGACCTGTCCGACGAAATTTACAAGATAGCATGGCCTTTGCTTTCCGAGTCTTTCGCCGGGCAGATGAGTTTGCGTCTGGGCCTGGCCGTTATGACCCTCATCGTGCCCACCACGCTTATGGGCGGCACTCTGCCGGCCCTGAGTCGCTACCTTGTGCGAAGTCGCGACCGTTCCGGTGTGGAAATCGGCACCCTGTATGCAGTCAACACCTTAGGTGCTGTGATCGGCTGTTTCATCACCGGTTTTTTCCTCATCGAACTCCTTGGAGTGAGGATGACCCTCACCACCGCAGCCATTCTTAACCTGACGGTGGCTCTTTCAGCGCTTTACTTGTCCGGGCGATCCCATCCGGAAGAGACAGAAAATCGCCAGAAAAAGACTAAACGCCAGAAAGAGAAAACGATCGAAGTAACGACCGAATACTCACGCCGCCAGATTCGAGCAGTCCTCTGGCTCTTCGCACTGTCAGGGTTCACAGCCTTAGCCCTGGAAGTGCTTTGGACCCGAAGCCTCATGTACTTTGTCAACGTAGATACGTGGGCCTTCACCTCCATGCTCACTGCCTTTCTAAGCGGTATCGGTGTGGGCAGCTTCATCATGGCCCGGTTCGCAGATAGGATCAAAAAACCCCTCCTCACCCTGGCTGCGATCGAAATCCTGATCGGCATCACGGCAAGCCTCAGCATCCCGCTTTTCGACTTGCTCTATAGTACCCGTAATACCGGACTCTGGCTTGCCTCCAGCGGTAATATCCTCCTGGGGCAAATTGCACATAAGCTCTTTCACTCCTTTATTATCATGCTGGTGCCAACACTCCTTATGGGCGCTGCATTTCCCCTGGTCTGCCGCATCTACGTAGGCAACCGGAAAGAGATCGGTCGCGGAACAGGTACACTCTATGCCCTCAACACCGCGGGAGCGATCCTTGGTTCCGTTGGAGCAGCTTTCGTGATGCTGCCCCTCATGGGCAACATTCAGAGCAGCATTCTCTTGTCCGCGTCGCTCTACGTGGTTATCGGACTTCTTCTCCTAATCGTCGCCATAGACAAGAGCCGGGCTCGGCTTCGGGTTCGAGTATTCGCCATAACGGGGCTGGCGGTGCTCGTATTCCTGAATGTTCTATTCGCCGGTCAGCCGGTCATCAAGCTGACTCATTTCTTCAAAGAACAACCCGGCTTATTCACGCTGCGCTACTTCCGTGAGGGGCCCGACGCGTCAATCGCCGTCCTCGAAAAGGCCAACGGCCTGAGAGAGCTGAACATCAACGGCCATTCCACGGCTTTCACAAACTACATGGATATGCAGGTACATCGAATGCTGTCGCATCTGCCGGTTCTGCTCCATCACGATCCCAAGAAGGTGCTAATCATCGGTTTCGGCATGGGTTCAACGGTGTGGGGGTGCTGTCAGTACAACGAGGTGGAGCGTGTAGATGTAGTCGAATTACTGAGAGATGAGAAGGAAACCGCCTACTGGTTCGAGGAGGTCAACCACGGCGTTTTAGATCACTCGAAGCTCAAATTCATCCAGGGTGATGGCCGCAACTATCTTCTTGGTTCAAGGGAAAAGTATGACGTGATTTCCTTTAACGGGATCCACCCGCGTTACTCCGCCAATCTATACACCGTGGACTTTTACCGGATGTGCCGGGAAAAGATAACATCCAACGGTATCATTTGTGCTTGGATGACCCAGAACGCATTAGTTGACGTGGAATGGCGGATGCTGTGCCGGAGTTTCACCGAGGTCTTCCCTTACTCCACACTGTGGTACTGCAACCCCCAGCACTTCTGCCTTATCGGATCAATGAAACCACTGAAGATCAACTTCGACAACTGGCAAGAACGGATAGCTCAGGACGAAGTGGCCGCGGATCTCAGAGACTCCAACCTCGAGGATCCTTTTGTGTTCATTACACGTTACATGTTCGGCAATGAAGAACTCCACGACTATTTGGCCGAATCCCCGCTTAACACAGACGATAAGCCACTTGTTGAATTTGCGCGCGAAAGCATTCGTGAAGAGAGAGCCATAATTAACGAGCTCATCAACCTGAAAGAGGACGTTCTTTCCTTGCTCGAGGAACCACGCCTGAGCGAACAGGTTAGGAATAAGCTCAATGCCTACGACCAAGGCTCCCGCTGGATGATGCGCGGCCAGATTGAGACCTGGTACCCAACCGGGCCCTTCGAATCAGAGATCGCCCAGCGAAAAGCCCTCCTCTTTTGCCCCGACAACCAGGACGTGCGTCATAACCTTAACTTTTCCGAGCAAATTACAGAAAAGGTCCAGAAGGCCCTTGACAAGAAACCGAATCACCCGACGGCCCTTTTCGACCTGGGGCGGATCGCCATGGAGAAAGGAGATTTCGAGAAAGCGGAAGAATACTTGCTCCGGTCTCTCGCAATCCGAAAGGGCATGCCGGAAGCCTCGTTCCAGCTCGGTCTCCTCCGCCTCTTCCAGGGGCGGCTTGAAGAAAGCGCCGGGATCCTGCAGGAGCTTCTCAAGTCAACACCGGGGACTCCTCCTATCGTTAGCTTTGCGTATTGTGAAGCCATGATCCGACTGGGTGTGGATGTTGACAAAGCGATAAGAGGAAAGGAAAGCATCGCCAAGAATGTCCCCAATATAGCCGAGTATTTCGAACTGAAGGAGAAGACTGCGCTGATGATGAGGAAGAGACAGAAGCGCGAAAATCAATGAATAATCTTGTCACATTAAGCCACGCTGATCCAACCTATAGCGCTTCACTTCAAGCAGGATATTCGAAAAAGCCTCTCCGAACGATAAGGGTATTGACAAGATGTGAAGAAATTAGTACGTCAAAACGGGTGCATTTCAACACCTATTATCACCATCCCATTAGTTTTTTGAAATGAAATAAGAGAAGGAGATACGATGATGAAAAGAACTTGTGTAACCTTTCTCCTCCTTATCCTCGTTTGCACAGCCT
>JBHIBM010000265.1:0-3236 GCA_046759085.1 Candidatus Zixiibacteriota bacterium | reverse complement strand
CCTCTCGCTCAGGCGGATCTTTTTTGGCGGTGATCATTTGCAGAGGAGTGGAAGTTGAAGGTGCAGATTAGATCGGATCTCTTGCTGCCTCTTATCAGGATAGACCAGCATCGAAGACTGGATTTCCTGGATTTTTCGGGAAAACCGCTGACCTGGTTTGTAATCGGTCTTATCCTGCATACCATCGGATTGATATATGTACATTTCTCCCCGGATTCGATGCACTTCGTTGACCTCGGGCGGAACTTCGCCCGCGGCCTGGGGCTGGTCACATATAGCCAGAATCTCACTTCAGAATCGATTCCGGACTGGATAACGTTCTTCCCACCCCTTTATCCGGTCCTGCTATCAATCGGATTCAAGCTTGGGATGGGAGCCGCCGGGGCGGCCCGCATAGTTTCCCTCACCAGTTTTGTGATCATCTTCCTATCGGTATATGCACTTGGAAGAAGACTGGTGTCACGAGAGCTTGGGGTGCTCGCCACGGCGTTGTGGGTGATATTGGTGAGCAGGTGGTCAATCTCCCTGTATGCATGGAGTGATCCACCCTTCATCGCCTTTTCCCTTCTGTCACTTCTGGTGATGATGAAATCGCTCCAGAAGGAAGAGCATCGCGTCTATTACTTCGCCCTTGCAGGTCTCCTCAGCGGGCTTGCGGCCTCAACTCGTCTCATCGGCGTGACGTTACTTCCCTGCGGGATTTTGGCTGCCATTCTCAGTGCCTTTAGGTCTGACAGAGACCGCAAAAGACTATGGTGCGCTGTTAAACTCACCGCAGCGCTCTTGATCGGTTTCATTGTGCCAATGTCGACGTGGATGATATACAACCGCGTCATGGCCGGATACTTCATGAAAGCACTGAGGATCCCCTCGGAAACAAGTCTGTTCACAAACGTCGCCACCATGGCAAAGGGTATCTTTTTTGACCTCTGGCCGGTGTTTGCCCTAACGCTCATGACATACCTTTTGGTAGGTGCACTCTCGCTTAAAGGATTTCTAAGTTATTTCCGTGGAAGAGGCCGGCTGTCCGAAGGACTCAGGAAGGATATGCTACTGATAATGTCTTGCTGGATCATCTGTTACTGCGGTCTTCTAATCGTTATAGCCAGCATCGTGGACATTTATGACATGCGATATCTGAATACAAGACTATTCGTGCCGGTCTACCCATTTCTAATAGTCATCCTGTCAGCGGTAGCATATCTTGCCTACTCATTGAAGTCCAGCATGCCTCGCGTTCCCAGACCTGTCTACGCCGCATTTTTCCTAGCCGCGCTGGCGCTGGCGGGGAAACATCTCCTTTGGGAGGTGGAGCTCACCAAGAAATACGATTTTGGAAGCTATGAACTTTATCAGTGGATAGCCAGAGAAACCGAACCAGATGATCTTTTCGTGGGATATGAGGCCTGGCATATCTGTTTTTACACTGGTAGGCCCGTCCTAGAATCAGGATACCCGGAGATGCCGCGCCTCACCCCCGAGGCAGTGACGGCTTTCTTGAAGAGATTTGAAGCCGATTACAATAATGCCTATTATGTCCTCATTATGGAGAAGGGCGAACGGTTCTCTCCCAAAGACTTAAGATTATATAGCCGCGCCGGATTTGATTTGCGCCCTTGCGGTGTTTTCGACTCTTACCTGAAAGAAGTTGAAGTGTATCGAATTGTGAGAATCGATCAAGAGACAATTTCACCAAGTCTGTCAGGACCTTCTCAAGCTCAAACTGGCTTCGAAGAGAGCACCCCACCCTTGATGAGCTCAGCCTCTCTCTTACTTCAATAGCTTTTCGTCTCACAGAGTGATCAATCCCAAACAGAGCCACCACAGCAACAATTGTGTGCATTTGACAAGGGGCCCAATTGGGTTGAATCCCACTCTCCCCAGAAGCTAGACTGCTGGCTGGGTGGAGCCAGCCAAGCCACCGTTCTCAATACCGCCGGGACAGAAAGTGTAAGCAGAGCTTCAAGATGAAACCCACCAAGAATATGACTCTAAGCTCTGGTTAAACCTCAAGCGCCAGAGGGATCCCTCGGAGAAGCTACTTCTTGCCCGCCTCAGGCAGAGCTTTCCCTGCCGGGAAACGGTATTTGATCAGGGTAAATATCGCCCTCACGCCGTCGCGCCAGCTGAGTTTTTTCCCCTCCTTGAAGGAGCGAGGGAAGTACTTGATTGGCACCTCCACAATTTGATAGCCAGCTCTCAACAGCTTGGCGGTGACCTCCGGCTCCCACTCGAAACCCTCCCCCTCAATATCTATCTGGGTTATGACCTCCATCCTGAAGGCTTTGTAGCAGGTGGGCTCATCCGTCAACCTGCAGGAGAACAGAAGATTCGCTATCTTGGTGATGAGAACTCCTCCCAGATAGTATCTAAAGTAGGAGTGGCGATTCTCCTTGTTGAGGTTTCTGGAGCCATAGACAACGTTGGCGCCATCCAGTTTGAATTTGTCCAGTATGGGGATGAAATCCTGAGGATCGTACTCTAAGTCAGCGTCCTGAACGATGACTACCTCTCCGGTGGCAACCTTCAAGGCGGACTTAAAGGCTCTCCCCTTGCCGTAATTTCGGGGGTGATTTATCAGTTTGATGTTGTGCCGCTCGGTGAGCTCTCGGGGAATCTCGGGCGAACGGTCGCTGGAACCATCGTTCACCACAATTATCTCCTTCTCCACCGGAACCTGGCATACCCTTAAAAGCAGCGCTTCAATCGTCTTCTCTTCGTTGTAACAGGGGATGATTATCGACAGCTTCAAAGAGGGAACACCTATTTATGAAACAAGACGATCATAAACGATTTGAAACTTACCCTGGTCACCTGAAACGACCGGCCTGCGTTCTTCGCTGCCTCTCTTCTCGGTAGTGCGGGGAATTTGTCCCCGCATCAGTTCGGGTGAGCTTGCCCGCCTCTGGCGGGATAAATTCCCACCCCTACGGTTTTTTGTTTGGGGGCACAATCTCCAACAGAGTCCATCCGTTGGGAGTCATTGGAGGTTAGAATTTGTCCAATGCCTCTTTGGGGTAGACATCGAGCTCGGTCATCCACTCCTTGAGCTTCCTCACCCGTTCTGAGGCTTCTGTGGGGAGCTTGAAGGGGCGACCGCGCCCGTCTAAGACGATGCCCACCACACCCCCGGAAAGCTCCAGTTCCCACTTAGTCCCTTTGCCCCTTCCGATGTCGAAGCCCCTTTCGGGATCCAGCATCGCCTTGGCTTTCAAGGGCAGATCCTTCTCATCGAA
>JBHIBM010000264.1:0-3247 GCA_046759085.1 Candidatus Zixiibacteriota bacterium | reverse complement strand
GAAAGAACTTCTCAGATAGGGGGAGCTCTTTGTTGGAAAGACCGACCGCAATCCGGGGGTGAAAGTTGAATCCATATGGAAGAGGGTAATAGGACTCTAAAGAGGTATAGAATTTCGAAAAAACGGTGTTGCCTCCAAGAACATCCCCGGCCAACTCGAAATACAGATGATGGTATTTACCCCGGTCGGGGAAAGGATATTCATCCAGGGTGTCCACCAGTGAGCGGAGGATTACCGCTCTGGTCTTGTGCGAATACTCAATATCAGTTCGGAAGTTGGTTATGTCTGCGCGATCAATCTGGAACTCAAACGAGGCTGTCCCCAAGCGAGCGATTTGTTGCCCCACCGACAGGTTCATCCCGTAGCGATTCTCCTTCCAACCGGAGGTGTGACGGTTATTCTGATAGAAGTGATGCGTTCCGCGATCGTAGAAAAATCTCAATTTGTATGTCGCCATGGTCTTAAAAAGACGGTCAGCCTTGAGGTTGAGGGTTCCCCCTTTGAAGCGGTCGCTCAAGTGCAGTCTTCCGAACACCTGCTGTCCAATACCCAGGAGGTTGGTCCCGCCCATCTCAATGAAGCCCGCTAACTTGTACTCGGAATCGTAACAAAGACCAAACCGAGCTAACTGTGAGGGTCTCTCCTTGACCGAAATGACTAACTTATTTCTCTCCGAGCCGGGCTCCAAACGATATGTCACCTGCTCGAAAAGGCGGGTGCTGTAAACGTTTTCTATTCCCCTGTTGACCAAATTGGAGTTGAAGGGTGAGCCAACTTTCTGAGGCAGGGCTCTGGTTATCACCCAGTCTCTGGTGTTTTTGTTTCCCTCCACGATAATTTCGTCAACCATCCCCTCGCATATCTCTAAATGAAGCGTCCCGGTGACGGTGTCAAATTCCACCTGAGTCCAATCTGCTAAGGTGTAACCTGCACTCAGATAGAGCTCCAAGCAATCTCTCAAGCTCTGCTGAATCCGAGCAATATTCAACCTCTCTCCACAATGAGGAGAGAGGTATCCGAGCAGTTGTTCCTCCGGGTAGATGCTGTTCCCGCAAATCTCCACCCTCCGAAGAGTCGAATTCTCCTGAAGCTGATAGACCAATTCCTTCCCGTAAGGATGAGGTTTTAATATCGCCTCTCCCCCCGAGAAAAAGCCGGTTTTGAGCAAAGCCTCTAAGTCTTCTCGTAGCGACTGCAGATCGACAGCATCGGACTGGAGTGCTCTTAGCTCGACATTCAGGTCCAGCAAGGTGAAATCACTTACCCCCTCAAGTGAGACTTCTTCGATTTCGGTTAACTCTTCAGCATTCTCCGCCGTCCCCCGTCGAATGCGGGATTCTACATTGGAGATCTCAGCCTCAGCGGCCCTCCTGCCGGCCCTTATCATGCCTCCCACCCCTTCAAAATCGTCGTTGGAGTGAAAGCCCAAGACCGGGGTTATCACCACCTCCGCCCGAGAAAGTTGCTCTTGCATCTTCTCTATGGTCATAATAGTGGTGGCCTGACTGGCGATGTCGAGGGGGGAGGTCATCTTTTCCTTTGGAAGGAGACTGGAGGTGGTGTTGACCACAACCACTACCTCTATCCCCAAGTCCTTGGCGACCCCGACCGGGAGAGGGTCGACCAAGCCACCATCCACCAGGAGCTTCTCTTCAGCCTCCACCGGAGTGAAAGCCAAAGGGACTGCCATGGTGGCCCTCAAGGCCTGGGCCAAATCCCCAGAAGAGAGAATCACCTGCTTACCGCTGACCAGGTCGGTGGCAACCGCTCTGAAGGGAGTTTTCAGGCTGTCGAAATCGACATCCGAGGTCACTCCCTTTCTTATGATCAGGTCGTTCACCAGATTTGTCAGTTGCTGACCGGAGGTCAAGGCCCTGGGGATCTGGGGTTTGAGTCCCTTGAAGCGGATCTGCAGCAAGTGGTTTTCGCTCTCCTGCCTCTGGGTGAGGAAGAGTGAAAGCCGGGAGGGGGCGTCCCTGAAAAGCTCTCTCCAGTGGAGGGTGTCAGCGATCTGTTCCAGTTCAGCGGCGCTGTAGCCGCAGGCATAAAGTCCCCCGATAATCCCTCCCATGCTGTTGCCGACGATCAAATCGGGGACCAGGCCGTGCTCCTCGAAGACCTGCAACACTCCTACGTGAGCCAGGCCTCTGGCTCCGCCACCGGAGAGAACCAGAGCCAATTTGAGAGCTTCCCGTTGCGGTGTCTCGGTGAGAAGCGTGGTAGTTGCTGGCCAGATATTCTGGCGCAACTCCATTATCTTCTCTGAAGAGGTTTCTGCTTGAAGGTCACCAAGAAAGAAAAAGGAGAGAGTAATAACGATCAGAGCATCTTTCAGAATAGGGAAAAGATTTGATTTGAACATAAAATCTCTTTCGCTCTCCCGGATCTTTTCTATATTCTAATTGGCTTAAATGCCAAAATCAACAATTATCGTTGTATGGCCAAGATGGAAAACCTCTCAAAGCAGAGATTGAAATATCTCAGCAAGCTGAGGCTGAAAAAGTATCGGCAGCAGAAGGGGGCTTTCCTGATAGAGGGCAAAAGGCTCGTAGAAACCGCAGTCGCCTCCGACTGGACTGTGGAGGAGATTTACCTGTCGCAAAGATGCCTGGACAGCTTCTCGAAATCGAAACTGGGAAAAAACGTAGCTCTCCAGAAGATACCGCTTTTTTCAGCAAGCCATGAAGAGATAGAGTCCCTCTGTGAGACCGAAACTCCCCAGGGGGTGCTGGGGTTGGTCAGAATTAAGGGCTTCGAGCTTGACGATCTCCCCTGGGAGGAGCTCAACCTAGCCCTCCTGATTGAGGATCTGAAAGATCCAGGGAATCTGGGGACCATCATCCGAACTGCCCACGGCTTCGGAGTGGGAGCAGTTTTTTTGACCAAAGACTGCGTTGAACTTTTCAACCCCAAAGTGGTCAGGGCCAGCATGGGTTCCCTTTTCTACCTCCCCATCCTTTCTGAGGCAACCGCCGCGGTCGCATTGGAGCTCTCCGCCAGGACGCTGATCAACACATTGAAGGACAAAGACTTCGAGGTAATCACCTGCGACCCCAACGCGGAAACCGAGATAAGTCGAAGGAGATTTCCGGGCCGGGTCTGTTTGCTCATCGGCAGTGAGCCGACCGGAGTTTCCGAGGATCTTGGGGGCTTGGCGGACGCCTCTGTAAGAATTCCGACCATTACCTCTCTGGAGTCGCTTAATGTCGCCACCGCTTGCGCAATATCCTTATATTAGATGAGCCGG
>JBHIBM010000263.1:0-3252 GCA_046759085.1 Candidatus Zixiibacteriota bacterium | reverse complement strand
AGGTTTTACCTGTAACACCAAAACTGATAATGGGTAGCCCCCTGGCCTCGGCCAGGGGACGTCATAAGGATCGCTGAAAAGAATGGCTTCATCCAAAAAAAGAAAAAAAACTGGTCAACCGAAAAAGCAGACTCAAAAGAGAAGGCCGAAGTTCCTCCGCACCTGGGTTGGACTAGCGCTTCTCTGGGGAGCAATTGCCGGCGTTCTCCTCTCGTTCTATCACTATCTCTACCTCAATCAGTTTGCCGATTTCGGCTACCTTCTCTCCCTCTTTGCGGTAGACTTCGCTCTTGGAATTGCCGCCGCGCTTCTCCTTGCCATCGTCGTGCAGGCGCTCTTCTTCCCCAGATTGAAGAAGGGGAAGAGGAAATCGCGTTGGCCATACAACTTGATCGTAGCCATACTGGTGGCTATGGTTGCCTACGGCTACAACCACTGGAATGCAAATCGAGGCTTCAACGTCATCCTCATCGTCAGCGACGCCACCCGTGCCGACCACTTGTCATGCTACGGCTACAAACTCGAGACGACACCGAACATTGACCAGTTTGCCCGGGAGGGGATTCGGTTTGAGAATCCCGTCGCACAGGGCTCCCACACCATCGTGGCCACTCCGGCGATACTGGCCTCGGTCTATCCCACCATCCACGGGCTGACGCACTACCAGGCGGCGCTTTCAGATTCCATCACTCTGATTTCGGAGCTAATGAAGAAAGCAGGATATCAAACCTTAGGCATATCCACCAATCCACACGTGACTGAGGCAAACGGATTCGCCCAGGGCTTCGACTACTATGAGTCAGACCGGGGTTGGCAAAACACCGACGCGGAGGTGGTAAACCAGAAGTTCTTACGGTTCCTGAATCAGTATCAGAGTGGTAAGTTTCTCGCCTTCCTTTTCTATATCGATCCTCACACGCCGTATGATCCACCGAAGGCCTATCTCCGCAAGTTCGGCGCCGATCTGAGCGTGAACATCACCGACTGGGGTCAGGACAACCTCCTCCCCATAGGTGAACATGAGAGACGTGACATTGTCGCCAGATACGATGGGGAGATTAATTACTTCGATAACGAGTTCGGAAATCTGATGCAGGAGTTGAAGAAAAGAGGGCTCTATGACCGCTCGCTGATAGTCTATACCTCCGATCACGGCGAGGGTTTCTGGGATCACGACTTAGTGGGTCACGGCAACTCTCTCTATGAGGAGTTGTTGCGAGTGCCACTCATAATGAGATTCCCGGTTTTAGTGAAGTTCCCAAAGCTCCAGCTGGGCGGCAAAGTCTTAACCCAACCCGCTCGTCAGATCGACATAGTGCCCACAACCCTCGATCTTCTGGGAATCAAAGCCGAGGGGCTGATCTTCGGAACCAGCCTACTGCCTTTGATTTCGGGAAAGAGAGAGAGTTTACAAGAGCTGGAATACGTCATCAGCGAGGAAATCCTGCAGCAGCCGGAACTGCACAACATCAGATCTATACGCTCCGGTGCGTGGAAGTATATCATCACGCAGGATTTCGAGAAGAACGAATTCAAGCGGGAACTCTACAATCTGTCTGAAAACCCTGCTGAGACTGTCAATCTCTGTGAGCAACAGTCCCCTCTGGCGGTGCAACTGGAGCAAAGGCTGTTTACCGAGCTATCCAATCTGGAAAGACTAAAAACCACGCCCAGAGTATATGTGCCGGACAAGCAAGTTCTCGAAAAGCTGAAAGCCCTCGGATACATTAAGTAGGATACAAGAAGCAAGATACAGGGGAAAGGAATCCAGAAATCGTTTTTCCTGCAGAAAGCCTCAAAAAAATCTTGTGAAATTTTTCTTTAAGTTTTATATTCACCTCCAAGTTACTCATGATGTTGAAAACGGCAGCGCTTTCAGAAGTTTCAAAACTGGATAGGAGGTAATAATGGCCACCAAACCCGGTTTCCCCGGACTTACCAGTTGGCTATTACAGCGCCTGACCGGGCTTCTTCTAGTGGTGGGACTCTTTATTCATGTAAACGTCATCCACTTCACCACCGAGGCCCGCCTGATCGATTTCTCTTCAGTCACCACCCGTCTGGCCGAGAACCCCACCGGCTGGGGGATATTCTATGTGATCTTCCTTTTTGCTTGCATCTATCACGGGCTTAATGGGATTTGGGCGATAATACTCGATTTCAAACCCCCGGCGGGACTTCTGAGATTCTATCTTGTTGCCCTTTGGCTCATAGGGGTTTTCTTCAGCGCTTACGGACTCTTCGGTATCTTCGGGCTGGTTCGAGCAGGAGCCTAGAAAGAAAAGAAGGAGTAACAATGAATATATTCAAAGCTATTGGTGGAACTTACAGCGAGGTTCGGTTAAACCCCAACGTCGGCACCTGGTCGTTTCTGCTTCACCGACTCTCGGGGATATTACTGGCTTTCTATCTGCTCGTGCACTTGATCGTGATTGCCACCTCCCCGGGGAATGCCAGTGCTTTCGATTCCCGGCTGGCTGCGGTGCAGACCAGGCTCTTCCACCTTCTGGAGATCGGACTGGTGGGGGTAATCTTTTTTCACATGCTCAATGGTCTGCGTATCCTCGTGGCCGACTTCTTCTACCTGACCAGACAACATCAGAAACTGCTCTGGCTCGTGGTGATAATCTTCATCATCATCATGGCTTACGCCACTGCGGTCATGTTGCCGAAGGTCTTTCATCGGGAGGTCACTGAGGTAGCCCAGATTGTGGGAGGGCTAAGATGATATTCCACGACATCATAGTAGTTGGAGGAGGGTTGGCGGGCTTGAGGGCCGCCATTGCTGCCAAAATGAATGGAGTTGACGTCGCGGTTATCTCGAAACTGCACCCGGTCAGGTCTCACTCCGGGGCCGCCCAGGGAGGCATCAACGCCGCCCTTGCAAATAATCCCGACGGCAAAGATGATACTCCTCACCGACACGCCTACGATACCATTAAAGGCTCGGATTTCCTTGCGGATCAGGAGGCGGCCTTCATTATGACGAGCACCGCTCCCGAGATAATACGCGAGATGGAACATTGGGGATGTCCTTTCTCTCGATTTGAAGATGGCTCCGTCGCCCAAAGGCCTTTCGGAGGCGCCGGTTTCCCCAGAACCTGTTACGGAGCCGACAGAACTGGCCATTATCTACTGCAAACCCTCTTCGAGCAGTGCGTCAAGCACCAGGTCAAGATCATGGAGGAATGGTTCGTCTTGGGAGTCTCGATTGACGATAACCACATCTGCCGCGGAGTTGTCTGCCTCGAT
>JBHIBM010000262.1:0-3258 GCA_046759085.1 Candidatus Zixiibacteriota bacterium | reverse complement strand
ACGTCGGAGGCATCCAGGCCAAGCCGGTAGAAAAAGACATCGAAGTCCTCCTGCTGTTGGATTTTGCTTTCGTCCAACTGTTTCAAAAGCTGGAAATGACGGATCTTACCCTGCCAGTCCAATTCGTGGAACTCGGACGGGGTCATGAGCTTCGGCGGCTGCTCCTGGCCGTAGACAGAAACGACAAGAAAGAGAAAAAGAGGGAAGAACAAGAGAAAGTTCGTTTTTTCGGTGAACATGACTACCTCACAAAGTGGAAGAGCTCACAAGACGCATCTCTTTTTGCCACATAGCGTTTATTTTCTAAGAATATAACGAGTTTTTCAGTTCTGTCAATGCAAATCCGGACTCCTTTTAGCAAAGGAGCGCTACACCCACAGCCACACACCTATCAGATCGTAACGGGCAAAAGAAGTCTCCGGATTTATTGCAGGCACGTTTCTGAACTCTATTTCAAAACGGTCATTCTCTTTGTTTCGGTGAAATCGCCGCCGCTTAACTGATAGAAATAGACCCCGCTGGAGACCTCTTCTCCGGAATCATCGTGGCCATCCCAGACGATCTCGTGGACAGCCTTGTCGTTCTCGAGAACATAGGCCCTTACTTCCTGTCCCTGCAGATTGAAAATCTTCAAGGTGGGAGTCTCTTCGAAGTCTAGGTTGCCCAATTCGACCTCGATTTTCGTCTCAAGATTGAACGGATTAGGATAGTTCTGAGCGAGGCGGAAAGACTCGGGCTGGACGCCGTCTTGGCGGTCTTCAACCGAAGTGTGAGCAGGATTGGGGACCTCCAGATAGAGCACTGGGTTTTCAGTCTTCGCATCCGGTTGGTCGGGCATCGTCGGTCCGGCATACTTGTCATTTATATATATGATATGAGCAAAGTCATCCACCCGCTCGGCGATGGAAGCCCAATGGTCGCTGTCACACTCCCCCTGAAAACAGCCTGGCGTTGGGGAGTTGGTCATATTCTCCGGTGTAGACCAGGTGGAACCCCTATCGATGGAGTATGAGAGGAAAAGCTCCCCATTGGGCAGATCGTTGACTGCGATGTCGTCGGGAGAAAACCTCGTCCAGACTGCAAACAGATTGTCATCCGAATCCACACCGAGGCTCATTTTCGCAAGCGGCAGGTCTCCGCCCAGGGGATCGATCCACTCTGACTCTGAGATCACCAGGCTTATACCGGTATTCTCTGACCAATGATAGATCCGGGTCTCTAACGCTCCGCCCGCGAACTCCCGAATCGCATTCCAGATTAGGTGGAGATTGCCCTGGTTGTCATACACTGCATCCAGATCAATCCCGGGATAGAGAGAATCGCTCGCCTGGTAGTTGGTCACATTGACATCGCCGTTTTCAAAATCCCAGGTGACGCCATCGCCCGATTCCACATACATGACGTCGAACAGAACCGGGTTGAAGAGATTGTCGGGACGAATGAAGGCGATCGCTACGCTGTTGTCGATTGGCGAGGACGCTAGAATGAAACTCTGACTGGCTGCAGTAGTATCCATGCTCACGGGCGTCGTCCAGGTGCTGCCTCCGTCTTCAGAACGTGTGTAAAGTATGATGGTGGGCTGCCCTTCCATGCCATGCTGTATGGCGCAAAGGTGGAAGTAACCTTGCTGGTCAACAGTTATGCGAGGCCAGAAATACCGATCGTCTCCGAAAAGCAGGTTGGGGGGGTCGTATTCCGTGAACTGGCCAAAGCCACGCAAAGCGTCGACCGCCAGGAGACAGTTCTCTCCGGTCTCAAAGTTGTAGTAAGA
Source organism: Candidatus Zixiibacteriota bacterium (assembly GCA_046759085.1). Taxonomy (GTDB): domain Bacteria; phylum Zixibacteria; class MSB-5A5; order DG-27; family DG-27; genus DG-27. The sequence goes on along the minus strand of JBHIBM010000262.1, from coordinate 1,487 downwards.
GATCACCGCCACGTTGTCTGAATTAAAATCCAGACAGGCATACTTGGATTCCGCATTGAGGTTTACCTGGATCCCCCCCGGCTGCAACATGAAGCCGCGCTCGTCGATGAAGTTATAGTAGATGTGCCGCTCTCCGGAGGAGCTCCCTACACGGTTAGTCCAGGCGAAATGAACACCACCCAGCTCGTCCAGAGCAGCCCTCCTGACGGCGCACGCCGGAGATTCCCATTCATCCCAGCTGGTCCCGACGGTGTCGCCGGGGGAATCGGCATGAACCAGTGGATGAAGTAGAATCAGTGTCAGAAGTGAGACTAGAACAGTTTGTGTTCTCTGCATTTTCTGTCCTCGTTCAGCAACTTGTCGATTTCAAACCATCTCGAAAACCATTTTCTCACTTCGAAGATACCCTACAACTGGTAATTGTCAAGGAAAAATGGGCCTTAAGCAATCGACAGTCCCACAGATCAAAACACTCCTCGGCGCTGAATCGCATTAGCCATTCGTGTTCCCTATTCCCTATTCCCTATTCCCTGTTTCCTGTTCCCTGTCTACTATCTACTGTCTGCCGTTTCCTGTCTACTTCAAAAGAGATGTGAAGAAAGTCTCGGAAAACTATCACTTCTGTCTGCCATGATTTACTATATTTGTCCCTCGATGTTGGAAACAGAACAGGAAACGATTCACTTCCAAGAGGCAAATATATGAACAGGGAAAAACTCCCAATCTGCCTGGTCCTCATGATCTGGATGACACTCCTGCTCTCGGTGGGATTGTCGTTCCCGCTGACCATCTCCGGAGTGGTTTTCAATGACCGCAATCAAAACCTTGAAAGGGACGGGGGTGAGAAGGGACTGGCAGGTGTGGTCGTATCCGACGGCGTGGAGGTCGTCGCCACCGATCGGGATGGCCGCTATTCTATCACCACCGAGAGCTCACGGGTCTTGTTCGTATCTCTGCCCGGAGATCACTTCGCCAACGGCGATTTCTACCGCAGGTTGAGCGGACGTACGAGCGGAGAGATGATCAATTTTCCTCTGATCAAGCACAAAACCAAAAAGACGGTGAAATTTGTCTTCTTCACCGATCCTCATGTCACTCCAGAGCCGAAATATAATGCCATCGCCGGAATGCAGGCCGCAATCAAACACATGAACGCCCAAAAACCGGTATTTTTCATTTCGGGTGGAGACCTCATCGAGGACGCCGAGCGAGCCTGCGAGCCGGAGGCAAGGAAACGGTTCGACCTTTACAGGAGACTCTCAGGAGGATTCAACGCCCCTCTGTTCAACAGCATCGGCAATAACGACAATTACGGCATATATTTGGAGGGTGTCGGCGGCGACACCTGTATTGTCGGCGAGGAAGACCCCAACTACGGACCTGGGATGTACAGGGAGTATTTCGGTCCGGACTACTACTCTTTCAACCACGGGGAGTATCACTTCATCATCTTCAACACCATCGAGCTTACCTGGATAGTAAGCTCA
>JBHIBM010000261.1:0-3265 GCA_046759085.1 Candidatus Zixiibacteriota bacterium | reverse complement strand
ACAGACAATTAATGGCATACCGCCACGCCTCTTTCTGGCAGTGCATGGATACTCTGCGCGATAAGGGGCTCCTGCAGGAACTTTGGGAGGGAGGCATAGCTCCTTGGAAGATCTGGAGTTGAGCTCATGCATCTGTTGGTAACCGGACACCAGGGCTATATAGGCACCGTCCTAGTTCGGATGCTCCTGGCTGAGGGGCACGAGGTGGTGGGGCTGGACACCAACCTTTTCAAGGACTGCACCTTCTGTGGTGGTATTGTCGAGGTTCCCTCTATAGATAAGGATATTCGCAATGTTGAAGCATCAGATCTGGAGGGCTTCGATGCGGTACTGCATCTTGCGGGTTTATCGAACGATCCTCTCGGGGACCTTAATCCTGAACTAACATGCCAGATCAATTATAAGGCCTCAGTTCGTTTAGCGAAGTTAGCGAAGGAAGTGGGAGTTTCCCGTTTCATCTTCTCATCCTCGTGCAGCAATTACGGAGCCGCGGGTGAGGCTTTAATTAACGAAAACGCCGATTTTAATCCGGTGACACCCTATGGAAAATCCAAAGTCCGCGTGGAACAGGATGTAGCCAAGCTGGCGGATTCGAGCTTCAGTCCGATATTCCTCCGTAATGCCACAGCCTATGGTGTTTCCCCACGTTTGCGATTTGACCTGGCATTAAACAACCTTGTGGCATGGGCATATACCACCGGTCGGGTGTATCTCAAAAGCGATGGCACCGCCTGGAGGCCTGTAGTGCACATCCAGGATATCTCTCTAGCTTTCATCGCGGTGCTTCACGCCTCCCTGGATTTGGTGCACAACGAAGCATTTAATGTCGGGCTCAGTGATGAGAATTATCAGATTAGGGAATTAGCCGAAATCGCTCAAGAAACTGTACCCGGCTGCCGTATTGAGTACGCCCAGGGCGCGGGCCGGGACAAAAGATGTTACCGTGTTGACTGTGGCAAGCTGGTGAGGACGATACCTGAGTTCAGACCCCAGTGGAATGCGCGAGGGGGCGCCAGGCAGTTGCATGAGACCTATAAGAGAATCGGGATAACCTTGGAAGACTTCGAGGGGCCCCGATTCAAACGGGTCGACCACATAAAGAGGTTAGTAAGCTCTGGAAAGCTGGATTCCAGTCTCCGCTGGAGGAAAGAGTCTGTTCTTGTTGCTCGGGACTAAGTTTAGGATGGGGCTATGAACAACACAAAACCGATTTGTCGTTCCTGTGGGCATCCGCGACTTCTGCCGATCATCTCTTTTGGTCGTACGGCTTTGGCGGACGCATTGCTCACAAAGGAGCAGCTCAGAGAGCCGGAAAAAACGCAGATCCTCGATCTGGTGCTCTGTCCCAGATGTAGTCTCGTGCAAATTACCATATCCGTGCCGCCCGAAATTCTCTTTTGCCGGGATTACCCCTACTACTCCTCGGTCTCGAAATCGCTTCTACGACACTTCGAAGAGAGCGCCAAGGATTTGATCAGGTCAGGGGGTCTGAATGAAAACAGCCTGGTTTTTGAAGCCGCCAGCAACGACGGATACATGCTCAGGAATTTCACAAAAGCGTGCATTCCGGTTCTGGGGGTTGACCCTGCGGATGGGCCCGCAAGGGTTGCTCAACAGGCAGGCATTCCAACCTTATCTACATTTTTCAGCGAGGAACTCGCAAGGAAATTGCGCGCCGAGGGAAAAAGTGCAGACCTTTTCCTCGCCAATAATGTTCTCGCTCACGTCCCGGACCTCAACGGTTTTGTTGAAGGCATCCGGATCATGTTGAAGGATAGCGGGATTGCCGTTCTGGAGCTGCCTTACTTGATTGATCTCTTGGACCAGTATGAATTCGATACGATTTATCACCAGCACCTGTGCTACTTCTCGGTGACGGCCCTGGATAGGCTGTTTAGAAGGCATTCTCTTTTCTTGAACGACATCAAGCGCACCGCCATTCATGGGGGGTCGGTGCGTTTGTTTATCGAGAAGCACGAGAACGTAAGCGAAACTGTCAGTTCCCTCTTAAGAGAGGAAGGGGATAAGGGGCTGAACAGTATCGATTATTACTGTGACTTTGCCGAACGAGTACGTCAGATCCGCCGGGAATTATTCGAGCTTCTGTGGGATTTGAAGCGAAAGGGGAAAAAGATTGCAGCTTACGGAGCCGCGGCAAAAGCGGCGACGTTACTGGGATATGTCGGCATCGACAAGCGGCTTGTCGACTACGTTGTCGATTTGAATAAGTTCAAACACGGGCGCTTTATGGGGGTTAATCATTTGCCCATATTCCCCCCCTCCAGACTCCTAGACGACAAACCTGATTACGTTTTGCTTCTGGCCTGGAACTTTGCAGATGAGATCATGGAAGAGCAGGCGGAGTATCGGGAGAGGGGCGGAAAGTTTATCATCCCGATTCCGGAGCCAAGGATTGTGGGAATTGCACAAACAGGGGTCACCAGCCTCCCGGACGGTGTCAAGCGGAGAGGTCAGGTTTCCCCCCTCATTCAGGGATCAGCCCGACCTTAGAATGTGAGGTAGGTTTGGGGAACAATATCGAACCGATAGCAGGTGGAAGATCAGACATTCCCTGCCCGAGTTGCGGATCAAAGCAGTCATATCCGTTCTACGAAGTCAGAAATGTTCCCGTACATAGCTGTCTGATGATGCCCAGCAGCGAGGAAGCGAGGCGATTCCCCCGTGGCGATATCGTTCTTGGATTCTGCAGAGACTGCGGTTTCATCACCAACCTCGCCTATGATCCGGCATTCCAGAATTACTCCTCGATTTATGAAGATCAGCAGAGTTTCTCTCCCACCTTCAATTCCTTTGCCCGTAATCTGGCTCAGACTCTGGTTAAAAAGTACAATCTTTACGAAAAAGATATTCTCGAAATCGGCTGTGGGAAGGGAGACTTTTTGGCTTTACTCTGCGAGTTAGGCAACAATCGTGGAGTGGGAATTGACCCGGCCGGTGTGAAGGAACGCATTGTCAGCGAGGCTTTCGACCAGATAGAGATAATTCCCGACTATTACTCTGAAAAGTATTCCGACTATACTGGCGATTTCGTTTTGTGCCGCCATACTCTTGAGCACATCCATCCGACGGCACAATTCCTCAGCACCCTGCGGGGAGCTATCGACGGGCGTCTGGATACTGCAGTGTTTTTCGAAATCCCGGAAGCTATTAGGGTTCTCCGCGAACAGGCCTTCTGGGACATATACTATGAGCACTGTTCACATTTCAGCCCCGGATCTGTGGCCCGACTGTTTCGCCACTGCGG
>JBHIBM010000260.1:0-3278 GCA_046759085.1 Candidatus Zixiibacteriota bacterium | reverse complement strand
ATCCACCGCCTTATAGTTCATCTCCACAATCTCTTTCTTAGCGCGGGTGTACACCTTGGGGATAGAGTCCTTGATGGTGGCAATCAGCACCGCTCCGGTGAGCTCGGCATAGGCCCCCATCATCACCATGTTGGCGATCTTTGTGCTCCCCACCTCTTCGGCGATCTCGTTGGCGGGAATGAAGGTGATCTTGATGTCGGTTCTCTTGGGCTTGGCGTTGACCAGAGAGCTGTTTATCAGAAGCCGGCCTCCGGGTTTCACCTGGGTTCCGAATTTCAACAAGGAGGGTTCGTTCATGACAACCAGCGTATCCAATTTGGAGACCACCGGGGAGGCCACCTCCTCGGAGGAGACCACCACGGTGCAGTTGGCGGTTCCGCCCCGCATCTCCGCCCCGTAAGCCGGGAAGAAAGTGACATGCTTTCCGTCAACCATCCCGGAGTAGGCCAAGAGGATCCCCATCGACACCACCCCCTGACCGCCGAAGCCTGCTATTATCACACCTTGATACATACGCTAGCCTCTATTTTTCGACGCCGACCTTCTCGGGCTCTTTCTCCTCGACTTTCTCCTCCCAATCCTTGTACACCCCCAGAGGATAGTAGGGAATCATCTTCTCCTCTAAGAATTTGAGCGCCTCCAGGGGCGGCATGGCCCAGTCGGTGGGGCAGGCGGAGAGGAGTTCCACCATGGAGAATCCTCTCCTCTCTATCTGGGTCTGGAAGGCTTTCTTTACGGCCTTTCTCGCTTTGATGATGTTGGCGGGTTTGTCCATGGCCACTCTCTCCAGATAGGCGGCGCCTTCCAGGCTGGAGAGCAACTCGCACATATGGAAGGGATAGCCTTCCACTTCCGCCTTTCTCCCGGCGGGAGAGGTGGTGGACCACATTCCCAGCAGGGTGGTGGGAGCCATCTGTCCCCCGGTCATACCGTATATACCGTTATTGATGAAGATTATGGTGATATTCTCACCCCGAGAGGCAGAGTGAATAGTCTCGGCCATCCCGATGGAGGCCAAGTCTCCATCGCCCTGGTAGGAGAAGACAACGAGGTCGGGATGGGTCCTCTTTATGCCGGTGGCGATCGCTGGACCCCGACCGTGAGCACCCTGGATGGCATCGCAGTTGAAATACTCGTCGGCGAAAACGGAACAGCCGACTGGTCCGACGCATATGGTTTTCTCCCGCACCCCCAGCTCCTCGATCACCTCCCCCACCAACCTGTGAGCGATGCCGTGTCCGCAGCCGGGGCAGTACCGCATCCGCACCTCGGTTAGGCCCCTGGTTCTCTCAAATACCTTTTTCATTATTATGGCCTCAGCGAAACGGTTTCAAATATCTTCGGGGTCGATCGGTATCACCGGACCGCCCTTTATTGCCTGTTTGATTTTCTGCAGGAACTCCTCTGAGGTGGGGATGCCTCCTGCGGGGCGGCCGTAGAAGTGCACCCGAGCTTTCCCCTCCACCGCCAGCTTCACATCCTGAAGCATCTGTCCCAGGTTCATCTCCATCACCAGGATGTTCTCGACCTTGTCTGCCAACTCGCTTAAGACCTCAGTGGGGAAGGGCCACAGAGTGATCGGTCTCATGATCCCCACCTTCAAGCCCTCCGAGCGAGCCATCATGACCGCACTCTTGGCCACCCGGGCGCAGCTGCCGTAGGCAGCAACTATCAACTCTGCACCCTCTTCATATTCTAACTGATAGCGGACCTCGTTTGTTCTGATGGCTTCGAATCTCTCATTTCGCTCCCAGTTCTGCTTTTCCACCGCTCCCACCCGGAGGTCGTAAGATTTGACCACCCGTCTCTCCCTGCCGGTGGCATCTCCTATGGCCCAGTCCGGCTTGGGCAGAGTGTCGGGGTCGATCGGCTCGAAGTCGAACTCGATCGGCTCCATCATCTGACCGAGAATGCCGTCGGCGGAGATCATGGCCGGGACCCGGTATTTGAAGGCGAGCTCATAGCAGAGCCTGGGGAAATTCGCCATCTCGCTGACGGAGTTGGGCGCCAGCACGATCACCTGGTAATCTCCGTGTCCGCCGCCTCTGGTGGCCTGGAAATAGTTTCCCTGGGAGGGAGCGATGTTCCCCAAGCCGGGGCCGCCTCTGACGATGTCGGCATAGAAGATCGGGAGGTCGGCGCCGGCACAATAGCTGATTCCCTCCTGCTTTAGGCTTATGCCCGGGGAGGAGGAGGAGGTCATCACCCTCACCCCGCAGGCGGCCGCCCCGAAAAGCATGTTTGAAGCCGCCACCTCGGATTCGGCCTGAATGAAAAAGCCTCCCACCTCGGGAAGCCGCCAAGACATGTATTCGGGAACCTCATTTTGAGGCGTTATCGGATATCCGGCAAAGAAGCGACAACCGGCCCGCACCGCCCCCTCCGCCATGGCCTCGTTGCCTTTCATTAAGATTTTTTCGCCCATCTCTACTCTCCAGAAGAAACTGCGGTGATTGCACTTCTCATTTCCAGACCTCGATGGCCATGTCCGGACAAACTATGGCGCAGAGCTTACACCCGGTGCAGGCCTCCGCCTTGACCATGGTGGCGGGATAGTACCCCGAAGGGGCAAAGGTGCTGGAGAGGGCGATGACCTCGTGAGGACAGGCAATCATGCAGAATTCACATCCCTTGCATCGAGTAATATCAACCTCTATCTTCGGCATCAAATTACCTCCCGCCAGAGGAGAATCGCCCGGTTTGTCTGGGCCAGGGCTCTGGCGATGACGAACAACTTTAAATCTCTATTGCCGATCTTAAAGACCGGCACCCAAATCCCTGCAGAAAAACCCTTTCCAATAACGAATATATCAAAACAGAGACCAAAATCAAGCTTATGTTATTTTTTTCACAAGCGGCAACTCCTAAAAAAGCTTCCCTGCGAGGCTTACGCCCTCGTGACCGTCGACACCCACACTCGTTGTCTCGATGAGAGCGATTCACTCAGCCGTATACCTCCTTCTGATTGCATTTGCAAAACCCCCAGGTGGACCTTCTTGAACTTCCAGTTGCCGGAGGTTTGGGAACGATAAGCCTTGAACACGAGCGTAGGAGTTATGGCGCTGCTGCAGACTGGGCAGTTCACGACCTGCTTTTCTTTCTTAGCCTTGTCGGCGAAGCTCATTCTCTTGGCCATCTTATCACCTCAGTCGATTTCATTCCTCTCCTCTCAGATTTCCAGTGAATTTACTGTCTCCATCCGGATATTTCAACACTTTTTTCGAGCCCCGGTTCCGCAGGGTTTCGGGGGCAATCAAGCGGGCAAGAGGATAAGAGTC
>JBHIBM010000259.1:0-3283 GCA_046759085.1 Candidatus Zixiibacteriota bacterium | reverse complement strand
AACCTCACCCTCGAAGGTCATGAGTCGATTCAAAGCAGACGGTAGGTTTCCTGACTTAGGGTCCGAGAGAGTCTCTCGGAGTTGCGCCTTCCCGGTCCATGCGGATCCGCACGGATTTCCCAGTGGCCTATTGCAACCCCTTCCGCCGGAGGCAACCAAGCCTCAGGCTGGAGGGCCCATCACAGTAGCGGGGCTGTGGCGGACTTTCACCGCCTTCCCTTTCGCCGGCTACCTCTTCTGTTGTCAAAGAACTCTTGCGATATTACAAGCCCGCCCAGTTCGTCGGGGATATTGCAGGTTTATCCCTTCGGCAGCGGGCTGACGATTTCGCCTTCTATCGGGATGGTCAGGCGGTGAGTCTCCCCACCGGTGACCTCTAAGGTAAAGGACTTCTTGAAAACCCCCAGCGGAGCTTTCTTGGTGAGCTCCACCTCCACCTCGACAGAGCCCCTCGGTTCTAACATCTTCTTTTTCAGCTTCAGCTTCAGGAAATTGGCCATCGGCGGCTCGATCAGCGTGAGCTTCAACGGGGAGTCGGTGTTGTTGGTCAACTCCACCGTCTTCTTTCGCTTCTCTCCCTCGTAAAGCTGAACGAAATTCACCTTCCGGGGTTTCCACTCCACCTTCACATCCGGGTCGTTGACGATGGCCGCGAAGGTGAGCTTCACCTCCTGGTTATTGGGGTCACTGGAGATGACTGTCAATGTCTTTTGCACCTTACCGCGATAATTCCCGGTGGTGAACGTGAGCACCAGATCGGTCGTCTCCCCCGGCTCCAACCTGTTTTTGAGAAGCGGGGCGGTGCTGCAACCACAGCTGGATCTCACCTTGGGGATATCCAAAGGATCGGTCCCAGTGTTCTTCAGCACGAAATTGTGATGTACCTTAACCCCCTTGGGGACGTCCCCGAAATCCCAGTGGTATTCTGATATCTCCAAGCTGGCGTTCGTGGTGGGGGTCTCTTCAGCGGCTTCCGGGCCCCTTTCCTGCGCAGAGCATACAGTCGCGAGGAAAAGCAGACTTACTGTAATAACGAAGGCTATTCTACTCATCTGAAATATCACCTCTATTGTCCAATGACAGACGCTTCAATCAGTTCATCCCACTTGAACTTGAAATTTACTCTTTTTCTCCTCGAAGTCAAGATGTTTCTCAATTTAGAGTTGTCCGATAGTAAGGATTGACTTGCGACCGTAAAGTCCCAAAGCATTCATCACCATCGATGGATAAGTCTGGGCTATCCCCACTTCTGGGAACACCCTTTTCATCATATACTCACTCAAACCCTTGAAGGTTCCCGCGTGAGTTTAATGCGGAGACCTCTTGAGTTTTTCCAAAGCCTGGCGGGCGGCTCTCTGTTCGGCCTGTTTCTTGGAGGTGCCCCACCCTCCTCCCAACCTCTCATCTTTCCAGAAGACCGCCACCCTGAATCTTTTGTCGTGGTCGGGACCGACCTTTTCGGTGACCTCGTAGCGAGGCTGCTCTTCTCCGGTTGCCTGCAGAAGCTCCTGGAGCTCCCCTTTGTAGTTGCGTATCTCCTCGTCGGAGAGGAGGGCTTCAAGCCGCGGCAGCAAATACTCATCGACCACCCCGCTCACGGCAGTCAGGCCGGACTCGAGATAGATTGCGCCCAGCAGGCTCTCAAAGGTGTCGGCCAGGATGGAGCTTTTCTGGCGCCCTCCCGACTCCGCCGCCTCCGTACTCATTATGATGAGCTCCCCCAGCCCGGTCTCGCGTGCCAGGCGACTCAAGGTGGATTCATTCACCAGCAGGGCTTTCAGCCTGGTTAATTCCCCCTCGCCTCTGTCCGGGAAGCGTTGGAAGAGCCTCTCGCAGACCACCATGCCTAAAACCGCATCCCCCAAGAATTCCAGGCGTTCGTTGGAAGCTGTGACTGCCGCCTCTCCGTCTTTTATTGCGGAGCGGTGAGTCAGCGCTCTGCGGAGGAGATTAGGGTCCCGGAATCTATGTCCTAAGATCTCAACGGAGGTGAAGTCTAGGTTATGAGGTTTGTCTTTCGGCATTTTTTGGCTGCCAAGGAGAGAAGAAGCCTCAGGGAGCTTCGCACTGAAACGGTAGATTACGCTTCCACCTGTCTTAAGAGAAGTCAGAGATCCCGGTTCCGTTCATATCTACCAACCACCAGACAGACGTTGTGCCCCCCGAAGCCGAAGGAGTTAGAAAGGGCGATATCAACCTTCTGCTGGCGCTTGAGGTTAGGGACGTAATCGAGATCGCACTCCGGGTCGGGGAAATCCTGATTCAAAGTGGGGTGCAACCAGCCGGTCTCTATTGACTTTACGGTTGCCACCATTTCCATGGCGCCGGCGGCTCCCAAGGGGTGACCGATGATCGACTTGGTGGAATTGGTCGCCAATTCGAGGGCATGCTCCCCGAAGACAGTCTTTATCGCCTGAGTCTCTGCAACATCACCCAGGACGGTTGCGGTTGCGTGAGAATTGATGTAATCGACCTGCTCGGGTCTGATTCCGGTAGATTTCAATGCCAGCTCCATGGCCTTGGCGGCCCCCTCACCGTGGGGGGAGGGGGCAGTTATGTGATAGGCATCGGCAGAATTTCCCACCCCCAAAACGTCAGCATATATCCTGGCGCCGCGGGCGAGAGCATGCTTTAGCTCCTCGAAGACGAAGATGGCAGAGCCCTCTCCCATCACAAAACCATCTCTCTTTTTGTCGAAAGGGCGTGAAGACTTGGGGGGATCATCATTGAAGTGGGTCGACATCGCCTGGGAGGCACAGAAGTTTGCCCACCCGACGGGACAGATTACGTTTTCGGCTCCTCCAGTCAGCACCACATCTGCCTCCCCTCTTCTTAGAGTCCAGAACGCCTCCCCCATGGCGTGAGCGGCGGAGGCACAAGCCGAAGAAGTCACAAAGTTTATCCCCTTGAACCCGAAACGCATCGCCACAAGCCCGGCCGCCATGTCGGGGATGGTCTTGGGCAGCGAGAAAGGGGAAACCTTGTCCGGACCCTTCGTAGTATTAACTATCACGACCTCCTCGAGACTGATGATGCCTCCGATGCCGGTACCGACGATGACTCCCACCCTCCAGGGATCAAGTTTGGAGATCTCCATCTGGCTGTCCTTAACGGCCTCTTGAGTCGCCGCCAGAACGTATTGCTGGTGAGTGTCCAAGCGCCGGATCTCTTTTCTCTCTAGGTAGTTTAAGGGTTCAAAACCCTTAACCTCGGCGGCCACCTTGGTAGGGTAGGGGGAGACATCGAACTTGGTGTTGACCGCTTGACTGTAACCTCTACGGCA
>JBHIBM010000258.1:0-3345 GCA_046759085.1 Candidatus Zixiibacteriota bacterium | reverse complement strand
GGTCTCAGAGCCGTTAAAGACCCCCAGGGGCTGGCAGATCCTCACGGTCACAGACCGGAAACGGGAAAAGAACAGAGAGGGAGAGTGGGAGACTCAAGTCCAGGCCAGCACCATCTTGCTCAAAGTGGTGGCCTCGGATGCCACCCGGGAGAGGATCTACAGCCGGGCACAGGACTTTCTGGGTCGGGCTGATAAGAGAAACTTCGACCAGCTGGCAGAGGAGTTCGGTCTGGAGGTCAAGGAGACCGGCATTTTCACGCCTGGGAAATCGGTTCCGTTTATACAGGAAAAAAGAGAGGAAGTCAATGACTTCGCGTTCGCCAACAAGCCCGGGAGTATCTCTCCCGTCTTTTACACCAAGAGTGGTTACTACATCTACCTGGTCTTCGAGAGGATAAAGCCGGGCTACATTCCCTTTGATGAGGTCAAGGATAGAATCGAACAGGTAGTTCTGTATGACCGTCGGGTGGAGCTGGCGGCAGAGAAAGCCAAGGAGATCTACGCAGAGGTAACCGCCGGTGGGGATTTCAGAAAGGTCGCAAGAAAAATTGGTTACGAGGTCAAGGAGACCCCGTATTTTGCCCGCGCCGAGCGGGTCCAGGAGGTGGGCAGAGTTGCGGAGTTCATCGTCACTGCTTTTCGTCTGACCAAGGAGAAAACAATCGAGGTGGCAATCTCAGATGTCGGCAGTTATCTGTTAGAATTGGTCGACCATATCCCCGCCAACATGCAGGAATTCGCAAGTGCAAGAGACTCCTTAAGGAGCGAAATGGCAAGGGGGCGTCAAGATATGACCATGAATCAATGGTATGCCTACATTGTCGAACATGGAGATATAAAGGATTACCGCAGCCGTTTCTTCGGACGCTGAGGCTTTGATGGTAAGCAGCTAAAAGGGAGGGCGTAAGGTTCCAAAAACCTGTTCTTCTGCCGGATTTCTTGCAAGCTAACGCCAAGGTCCTCGCGTTCTCAGGCAGCGTTTAGTCTTCTCAAGATATCCCAGACCTCTGCCAGTTTGTTTGCCTCCTCCTTCTGCCGCAGCGAGATCACCATCCCGAATTTCGCTCCGGAGACAAACTCCACCGGCTGTTTCAGTTTGCTCAGGAAGAATTGAACCCGCTCCTTAGTGATCTTCGCCTGAGGATGAAACTGCAATGTCAATTTCTCCTCTCTGGAGGTGATCCTCTCCAGCTTCAACTTGGTTCCCAGCATTTTGATCTCCGCCAGCAGGAAGAGCTGCCCCATCTCCGGAGGGGGTTTGCCGAAGCGGTCCGAGAGTTCGGAGCGGAGCTCTTCTATATCCTTGTCGGTTTTCGCCTCCGCCAGCATCTGGTAAACCTGAACGCGGTGAGGTTTCTCTGAGATGTAGTCTTCCGGCAGATATACTTCAGAGTCCAGATCGACTCTTATGGGGAGCTCCCTTTCCGGAGGCTGCCCCCGGAGCTCTGATACCGCCTCCTCTAAGAGTTTGGCGTAAAGATCGAAGCCCACCTCCTCGATGAATCCGTGCTGTTGGGCTCCCAGAAGATTTCCGGCACCACGGATTTCCAGATCTCGCAGCGCCAGATGGAATCCGGAGCCCAGCTCCGTGAACTCCTCGATGGCCTTCAAGCGTTTGCGGGCGGTGGGGGAGAGGAATCTGGGGGCAGGGACCAGAAGGTAGGCGTGAGCCTTGAGGCTGGAGCGCCCCACCCGTCCCCTCAACTGGTAGAGCTGAGCCAGCCCCAGCTTGTCGGCGCGCGCCACGATAATGGTGTTGACGGTGGGGATGTCCAGCCCGGACTCGATGATGGTGGTGGACAGCAAGACCTGATAGCGACCATCCAGAAAGTCCAGCATGATCCTCTCCAATCTCGACTCCGGCATCTGACCGTGGGCGACGGCGATATTCACCTCCGGCAATAGATTCTGGAGGTAGCGATGAACCGCCATGATAGACTGCACCCGGTTGTGAACGAAATATATCTGACCGCTGCGGGAAAGCTCTCCCTTTATCGCCTCCACTATTACCTGGGGCGAGAATTTCGCAAGCTGAGTGTGTATCGGTAGACGGTCTTTGGGAGGGGTGTTTATCACCGAGGTATCTTTCGCGCCATAGAGGGAGAGCTGCATGGTGCGGGGGATGGGGGTGGCGGTCAGGGTGAGGACGTCGACCAGAGTCCGCCACCTTTTCAACTTCTCCTTGTGTTTGACCCCGAAACGCTGTTCCTCGTCGATTATCACTAACCCTAAATCCTTGAACTCCACGTCTTTGCTTAAGAGGCGGTGGGTGCCGATGACGATGTCGCAGCGACCGCTCTTCACCTCCTCTAAGATCTGTTTCTGCTCCCCTCTTTTTTTGAATCGTGACAGCATCTCGATTTTGACCGGAAAGGCAGCCAATCTTTCTCTGAAGGTGTGGTAGTGCTGTTGCGCCAGAATTGTGGTGGGAACCAACAACGCCAGCTGCTTGCCGTTGTCGACGGTCTTGAAGGCGGCCCGGATGGCCACCTCGGTCTTTCCGTAGCCGACATCGCCGCAGATTAGACGATCCATCGGGTAAGGAGCCTCCATGTCTCTCTTGACCTCCTCGATGGCCTTCATCTGGTCGGGGGTTTCCTCATAGTGGAAGGAGGCCTCCAGCTCCCTCTGCCAGGAGGTGTCGGCAGCGCTGGCGAAGCCTGGATGGGCAATCCTCTGGGCGTAGATCTTTATCAGGTCCGCGGCCATATCCATTATGGCTTTCTTGGCCCTGGCCTTGATTTTCTGCCAGCCCGGGCCCCCCAGCTTGGTGAGCTTAGGATGTCCCTCCCTGCCGGCATATTTCTGCACCCGGTTGAACTGCTCGATGGGGACGTAGAGCTTATCCCCCCCCTGATAGACTATCAAGAGGCAATCGCGTTTTCTGCCCTCGATGGTGATGGTATCCAGCCCCAGGTATTTCCCAATCCCGAAATCGATATGGACCACATAGTCCCCCTCCCTAAGGCTGGTGTAACTCTGCAGGGCAATCCCCTCCTTAAACCTCCGGCGTCTCCCCCGGATTCGGTGGCGGGGGAAGATCTGGTGGTCGGTCAAAACCGCCAGTCTGGCCTCCGGAAAGACGAACCCCCCTTCAAGTTCTGCCACCGGAAGGTTTACTCTTCCGGAGAACTGGTCTAAAAGCTCGCCGATGCGCTCTCTCTGACCGGCGTTGGCGCAGCACACGAAAACCTCCATGCCCTCCGATAGATAATCCTCCAGCCTCTTTTTGAATTGGCCCAAACTGGAGTCGCTCGGTTGCGGATGAGTCTCTATTCTGATGGCATCCCCTTTCAGAGCGAGGTCCTCCAGGTTGAGTCGCTGATAGCTGTCAATAGTCTCCCA
>JBHIBM010000257.1:0-3346 GCA_046759085.1 Candidatus Zixiibacteriota bacterium | reverse complement strand
CTTTTCGATTCTATCGAATTCAACTTTGGTCTGAATGAGAAGGAGTTCCAGTTCGCGATCCCTCCGGAGGTAGAAGTAATTGATTGGTAGCAAGACCTTTGTGGTGGTGAATCGTTAACAGGTTACTTGTAGCGGAAACTTCTGCGAGTCGTATGACCTTCAGGTTTCCAAGATGAAACGGAAGCTTATAGCATTCACAGATTGCCTGACCTTTCTCCAGAAATCATGTTTAAGAATGCAAGAGCCTACATACAAACCTTAGGCTGCCCTAAAAACGAAGTCGACAGCGAAATAATCAGGGGCTCTCTCGAAAGTGAAGGTTTTCGTCTCTGTTCGGATCCCGAAGAGGCAGACATTGTTATTGTCAACAGCTGTGGCTTTATACAGGAGGCTAAGGAGGAGTCGATTCAGACTACTCTATCGTTGGCCGCTATGAAGAATGAAAACAAAAGCAGAAAGCTCATTCTTTACGGCTGTCTTGGGCAGAGATACAGGAGGGAGCTTAAAAAACTTCTTCCGGAAGTGGACGCCATCTTCGGTGTGGAGGAAATAGACTCCCTCGTCAATTACTGCCGGGATGAGGAAACTCTCGTAGCGGAGGGGGAGAAAAGCTTCGCTCCCCGTTATGTGGAATATTCGCAAAGAAAGATAGCAACCGACCGTCCTCATGCCTTCCTGAAGATCTCCGAGGGGTGTGACAATCATTGTAGCTACTGTGCCATCCCCGGCATAAGGGGACCACTCAGAAGCCGTCTCATTGAGAACGTCATCAAAGAGGCTCAAACTCTCGTCGATTCCGGAGTCAAGGAGATAATCTTGATCGCTCAGGATACCACTTCCTACGGGGTCGACATTTATGGCAGTCCTGAACTTGTCAGATTACTGCGAGAAATCTCGAGAATCGAGAATTTGGAGTGGATACGAATCTTGTATGCTCAACCGAGAGGTGTGGATGAAAAGTTGATTCGAGAGATCTCCGAAAATGAAAAGATCTGCAAGTATATCGACCTCCCTCTGCAGCATATTTCCGATAAGATTTTAAGGAGGATGAACCGTAAAGTCACGAAAAAGCAGATTTGCGATCTAATCGAACGAGTCAGAATTGCCGTTCCTGGAGTTGCCCTGAGGACAACTCTCATGGTAGGCTTTCCCGGTGAGACCGAAGCCGATTTTCAGGAGCTTTTGGATTTCGTTGAGGAAACCCGCTTCGATCAGTTGGGTGCCTTTGCCTATTCTCGTGAGGAGGGAACTGAAGCGTATGACTTCTCGAATCAAGTCCCCCGGAGAATCAGAGAGGAAAGATTAGATTTGCTTATGAGCTGTCAACGTGATATAATCTTCGAGAGGAATGAACGCAGAATCGGGGACCAGCTTGAGGTTTTGGTCGGAGGCAAGGAGGAGGGTTCAACTGGCCGCTGGGTGTGTCGAAGTGAGCATCAAGCGCCAGAGATAGACAACTGTTTTCTGACAACCGGTCTGAACCTCAAAGCCGGTGATTTCGTAAGAGTAAAGGTAGTTGGGCAGGAGGTTTACGATTTAGTTGCAGAGCTGGAGGAGCCCAGGCGATTTGGCAGCTTGACGTCCGGGGCTCTAAGGACATCAGGTTAGCCCGGCGGCGTCTGCCGCCGGGGAAGCTTCTTCCCAAGGCGAGGTGAACGAAAATGGCACTAGGTGTTAAGTTCATCAGACAGGCGGGGATAATGATCTCCAAGCCGGTGACTCTGATCCTGATCTTTATGTATGTGATCCAGACCACCGCCACGGTCTTCTTGCTTTTCGATTATGTCGAGAAGGAGAAAATTTTGGAGAGACAGCAAACGGAGATTGTCTCCTTGCAAGAGGAGGTTAAGACCTTGAAGGAGAAGCTGCAGATTTTCGAGGTGATAAAGGATTTCCAGATCGGCTTCACCGATGAGGAGGTTGCCCAAATCGGGGAGGTGATCTACGCCGAGAGCAGAAGATACGATTATGACCCCTTCTTACTTCTGGCGATGATAATGACAGAGAGCTCCTTTAAGAAGGGGCAGATCTCCAACGTTGGGGCGCAGGGATTGATGCAGATTCGCCCTTTCGTCGGGAAAGATGTCGCCGAGCGCTATGACTTAGGTTGGGAGGGCGAATACCCACTCTTCAGGCCCAGTTTCAACATCCGAATTGGGAGTCTCTATCTTTTTGAGCTGATCCTGAAGTTCAAGGATGTAAAAAAGGCTCTGATCGCATATAACATAGGTGAGGGAGCGCTGCGAGAGCGAATCTCGCTGGGGATGGGATTGCCGAAGCTGTTCGTTAGCAGGATAAAGGATAATTATCTTATGCTCAAAGAGAAATATGAGGACAGCTCCGACAGCTCGAATCTGGCTCCAGCCTCAGGTGCTGTCAACGGATGAGGCTATGTTCCCCGCTATCAGAAATTGGCTAATCCTGCTTCTGCCCTTTTTTTTACTGTTGGGCTGCGGGGGCAAACCGGAGAAGGAGGTCCCCGACGTTCGCACCCAGTTCAAGATTGCGATGGAGAAATATAACCGAGGCAAATACCTGGATGCCCAGGAGGAATTCCAGCGACTGATTTTCAATTATCCGGGAGAAAGCCTGGCCGACACCGCCCAATATTACCTGGCAATGTCCTACTATAAAGACAAAGAGTATGCTCTGGCAGCTGGGGAATTCCAGCGGTTGCTTTCAGCTTTCCCGGCGAGTGAGTTCACTGAAGCCGGGCATTATCGTTTGGCCATGACTCACTATGAAAGATCCCCCAAGTATTCCCTGGATCAGAGCAGCACCTATGAGGCCATTGAGCAGTTCGCGCTTTATCTGGATGTATTTGGGGAGGGTGAATTCGCCGACAGCTCCCGGGTCAAGCTTGGGGAGCTGCGCAACAAGCTGGCCCGGAAGGCTTACAGGAATGGCATCATCTATATGAAGGTGGGCGATTACGTGGCCGCCATCGTCTATTTCGACTATCTCCTGCAGGAGTTTCCCGGTACTGACTGGGCGCAGTCGGCCCAATATCAGAAGGGGGAGTGTTACCGCAAGCAGAAGAGCTGGGAACGGGCCAAATCCGCCTATATGGAAGCCATCGACGGCTATTCCCGAAGTGAACATACAAGGAAGGCGGAAGAGAGGCTTTCGGAGCTTAAGCAGGAACACCCCGAGATTTTCACCAGTGAGGGGTGATTCATACTATCTTGTAGTCGGCCTTAATACCTCGATTGGTCTTTTGATTTTCTTTTAGAGTGAAGCCCAAGAGAAAACCCTCCAAAAGAATTGGCATTTTCGGTGGCACTTTCGACCCCATCCATATGGGGCATTTGATAATCGCCTCCGAGGTCAGGGAGAGATACAGCTT
>JBHIBM010000256.1:0-3355 GCA_046759085.1 Candidatus Zixiibacteriota bacterium | reverse complement strand
CACCTGTGGCAGTCGTTGTCCCTCTGCAATCGAATACCGCGGTTTCACCCGCTCAGTGCGGACCGTTGCCAGGGAGAAGGGGTTGGAGGGGGTCTGCACCCACGCAGGGACGATTCAGGCGATGATGGAGTTGCAGACCACCAATCTGTTCGAAAAAGACTTAAGCTGGATCGGAGAGGACCTCAAGGTTTGCAAAACCGGTGAATATTACTACTTCATCGGCTGTCTTCCGCAGTTTGAGGCGATATTCAAAGAGCTTCACTTCGACGGAAAAGAGCATGCCCGCTCGACCATAAAGGTCCTAAACCGGCTCGGAATCGAGCCGGTGGTGAGCTCCCAGGAGAAGTGTTGCGGTCACGATTTCTACTGGTCGGGTCAATTCGAAGGCTTCAAGGAGCTTGCCAGACATAATCTAGAGGTTATCAAGAAAAGCAAGGCCGACAAGATTGTGTTCTCCTGCCCGGAGGGTTATGCCGCGTTTAAACAGATATATCCGGAACTGTTTGGCAAGCTGAAATTCGAGGTCCTTCATATAACCGAGTTAATTGCAGCTAAGACCAAGAAGGGCGGGTTTGATCTTGGGAAGGTCACCTCCAAAGTCACCTATCAAGATCCCTGCCGCCTGGGAAGGTTCTCGGGGATATACGAAGAGCCCCGTGAAATCCTGAAGGCCATTCCGGGATTGGAATTGATCGAGATGCCTCGAAGCAGAAAAGAGGCCATCTGCTGTGGCTCCAGTACCTGGATAAACTGCAGTCGGGTTAACAAAAGGATTCAACTGGAGAGATTAAAGGAGGCTAAAGATACCGGGGCGGAGACCTTAATCACCGCTTGTCCCAAATGCAAGATTCACCTTTCCTGTGCATTGAAGGATGACGACCTCGACGAGAAGGTCGAGATAAAGGATCTGAATGTTCTTTTAGCTGAATCGTTGGGAGGAAAAGATATTGCCTAAGGAGGTTTTAGTCATAGGTGGTGGGATTGCCGGAATACAGGCCAGCCTCGACCTCGCCGACATGGGGGTGAAGGTTCATATGGTGGAAAGGAAGCCCTCCATCGGGGGAGCGATGGCGCAGTTTGACAAGACCTTTCCCACCAACGACTGCTCCATATGAATACTGGCGCCGAAGATGCTGGATGTCGGTCGACATCCCAATATTGACATTCTGGCTTACAGTGAGGTGAAGGAGATCAACGGGGAGGTCGGAGGCTTCAAAGTCAAGCTAAACAAAAAAGCCAGGTATGTTAAAGAGGAGGTCTGCAATGCCTGCGGCGACTGCATCGGCAAATGCCCGATGAAAAAGGTCCCGGATGAGTTCGATATGAAGCTGCGTAACCGCAAGGCCATCTATCTTTACTTCTCTCAGGGCATTCCTGCAATTGCCACCATCGACAAGGAGCATTGCATCTATTTCGTTAAGGGGAAATGTCGGGTTTGCGAAACATTCTGCCAGAAGGGGGCGATCGACTTTGAGCAGAAGGATCAGACGTTAAACTTGAACGTTGGCGCCATCATCGTCGCCACCGGCTTCGACCTCTTAGACCCCTCGGGATTGACGCAATACGGATACGGACGGATCAAGAATGTGATTACCGGATTGGAATATGAGAGGTTGATAAATGCCACCGGTCCCACGGAGGGGCATCTGTTGCGCCGATCCGATGAAAAGTCAGCACAGAAGGTCGCTTACCTGCAGTGTATCGGCTCCCGAGATCTGAAGAACTGCAGTTACTGTTCCCACGTCTGCTGTATGTATTCCATCAAGGATGCCATGCTGGCTAAAGAACACGATCCCGACTCGGTCTCATATATCTTCCACACCGATCTGCGCAACGTGGGGAAATGGTTCCAGAAATACGAGATCAGAGGGAAAGAAGAGTACGGGATAAATTTCATCCGGGGGCGAGTCGCGGAGATAACCGAGGATGAGGAGACAAATCCGATCGTCTGGTACGAGGATACTAACACTCAGGAGGTGAGAAACCTCACCGTCGATATGGTAGTGTTAGCGACCGCGGCTATGCCCAGCAAGGGGATAAAGGATCTGGCAAAAGTTCTGGGGACCACCACCGACGAATATGGTTTCATCAGGACCGGGCTTCCCTTCCCGACCGACACCAGTGTTGCGGGGGTTTTCGCCTGTGGCTTTTGCATCGCCCCCGCCGAGATTCCGGAATCGGTAGCGCAGGCGAGTGCCGCCGCCTCCCGAGCTGCGGAGGTGGTGTTTGCCCGCAAGGCCAGGAAGAGGGCGTAGAGTTTGATATGGCTGAAGAGCTTCGTATAGGAGTTTTCGTCTGCAGGTGCGGCACCAATATCGCCGGTTTCTTGGATACCGAAGATGTCGCCGAGTATGCCAAGGCTCTCCCGAATGTGGTCTTCACCCGGGAGAATCTCTTCTCCTGCTCGGAGGCCGGCGTTACCGACATCAAGAATGCTATCACAGAAAACAAGCTGAACAGAGTGGTGGTTGCGGCCTGCACCCCCCGCACCCACGAGCCGACCTTCAGAGCCGCCTGCGAAGATGCAGGGCTTAACCCGTTCCTTTTCGAGTTCGTCAATATCCGGGAACAGTGCTCCTGGGTTCATAAGACCTTAAGGGAGGAGGCGACCCAGAAGGCGAAAGACCTGATCAGGATGGGGGTGGCTCGGGCAGCTCTCTTGGAACCCAAGGAGTCAATAGTCACCGACGTTATTCCCTCCGCTTTGGTCATCGGGGGTGGTATTGCTGGCCTGACGGCAGCCTTGGCGTTAGCAAATAGAGGCTTCGAGGTGAAGCTGGTAGAGAGGGAGAAAAAGCTCGGCGGAATGTTGAGAGACCTCCACCAAATCTATCCCTATGAGATCGAGGCGAGAGAATTCATAAGCAGCAAGATCAAAGAAGTTGAGAGGAACCCCAAAATCGAAGTTCTGACGGGGCACTCCTTGGAAGAACTCCGCGGTTTCATCGGCAACTATCAAGCCACTGTAGCGTCTGAAGATGGATCGAGCAAGGAGCTGAAAGTGGGGGTGATCATAGTTGCCACGGGTGCGTCCCTTCTGGTGCCAGAGGGGATGTTCAGTTACGATGGCAAGAAGGTCATCAATCAGCTAGAGTTGGAGCAGCAACTGAAGGGCGACAGGGTCAAGGCCAAAGACATCGTGATGATAAAATGCGTCGGCGCCCGCAGCAAAGACAGGGTTTACTGCTCCCGGATCTGCTGCATGACTGCCATCAAGGACGGCATCCTCATCAAGAAGCAGAATCGCAATGCCAGCGTTCATATAGTCTACCGAGATTTGATGTGCTACGGTATCGCCAACGAGGAGCTGTTGCGCCAGGCCAAGGAGCTGGGAGTGAGATTCGTCAATTATTCC
>JBHIBM010000255.1:0-3367 GCA_046759085.1 Candidatus Zixiibacteriota bacterium | reverse complement strand
ATGCCCTTTTCGTTGTAAATGCCGCCTCTGGAGTCTGAGATCGCGACAACCTTGGAACCCAGAATCTCCTGAGCCAAGGTGGCGGCAAATTGCCCCGCATTTCCGAACCCCTGAATGGCGCAGGTGGATCCCTGGGTGTTTAGGCCCAAAACCTTGGCCGCCTCCCGCACCGTGAAGATGCCGCCTCTGGCGGTGGCATCGCTTCTTCCCGCAGAACCTCCCAGCGGCAGGGGCTTGCCGGTGATGACCCCGGGCTCATGATAGCCGGTGATCTTCTCATACTCATCCATCATCCAGGCCATATCCTGGGGATTGGTGTAGACGTCCGGCGCGGGCACATCCTTGGTGAGGGCTAAGATTCTGCCGACCTGGCCGATGTAGCCGCGGCAGACCCTCTCCTTCTCTGTGGCGGACATCTCCTTAGGGTTGCAGACCACTCCCCCTTTTCCACCACCCAAGGGCAAGTCCAAGAGTGCCGTCTTCCAGGTCATCCAAGCCGCCAGCGCCCTGACGGTGTCGATGGTCTCCGCTGGATGGAAGCGCAGCCCCCCCTTGCAGGGTCCTTTCGCGTCGTTATACTGCACCCTGAAAGCGTGGAAAACCTTGGTGCTGCCGTCGTCCATTTTCACCGGGAAGTGGGTATGGAGTTCTCGCATCGGCCACCTTAGAGCCTCGTGGAGGCTCGCTTCCAGTCCCAGTTTCTCGGCCGCCATATCCAGTTGCTGTTGGGCAATTACAAAGGGGTTTAAGGTTTGATTGGACATAAAAAAACCTCCTGATCGGTTCTATTAGAGCGTTAGTTATTCTATTCCTGCCTGCAAACTGGTTGAACAGCTTGAGCCGTTAAAATAATTGTTTGGCCTTTATTGTCAAGCGATTTTTGAGAAATTTTTCACAAGCCGGCGGTGTTTCTCAGTAGCTGCGGCGATATGGGATTTCCTGTAAAGGGGAAGAGGTTTGAGGTGTTATCCTTCAGATTGGGATTGGATTAGCTCCAATAGAACCGGGGAGTTAGGAGGTTTCTTTCTCAGTGAAATCCGGAGCGCTCTCCCATTTCAACAGCTCAGAAGCTCCCTGATTTTCCCTTTCAGCTTCTCTAAGTCAACGGACTTGATGATATAGGCGTCGGCAATCCAGCTGCTGAAATTGTGCTTGTAAGTGGTGTAGGCGCTGCTTAAGATAACCGGCAGGTGTTCATCGTAGCTCTTTATCTGCTCCAAGACTTGAAGCCCACCAAGATCCGGTGACTTCAGATCCAACACAACAAGCTGGGGGGAGAGCTCCTTCACCGTATCGATAGTCTGATCCCCGCCGGAGGTCGTCTCCACCAAGTAGCCCTCCTGTCCCAACTCGTTCAGGTAAAGCTGTTGCAGGTTCATTTCGTCTTCGACAATCAATATCCGCTTCATAATTGCTCCTCCTTCTTGAATCCTCCAGCCCTCTCAGGAGGCAGCGACCCTCCGAGAGATCAATACCGCCGTCCCTGACGGGGAGAGAGCACCCAAATATCCGCTATGCTGCTCTTTCTGTCTCTTATTCTCGCATTGGTAGAAAGATAGTAAAGCGACTTCCCTTTCCGACTTCGGTAGTAATATCAATAAAACCGCCGTGCGCGTCAATGATTTTTTTAGAAACCGGCAGCCCCAAACCGGAGCCTTTCGACTTGGTGGTGAAAAAGGGGGTGAAGAGTCTGGGAAGTTCCTCCTCCGGAATTCCACCACCGTTGTCGCTAATTTCTAAGGAGAGGCAGTTGTTCCTCAGCCCCGTAGTGACCACAAGATCCCCACCACTTGGCATTGAGTCGATGGCATTCTCGACCAGATTGAATATCACCTGTCTCAAGCGGTGACGGTCCAGCTTGCCTTTAAGCTCCTGAGGGGAGTAGTCAAGCCTCGAGGTGATATTGTGGTCTTTGAGCTTGGGCGCTAAAACCTCCATGCTTTTTGAGACCAGGAGGTTCAAATCGCAGCTCTCGAGCGCCAGAGGCGATTCCTTGGAGTATTCCAGAAGCTCTTTGGTGATGCGGTCGAGACGGTCGATCTCCTCGACAATCACGTCCAGATCCTCTTTCTCGAATCTATCAGTGGCGAAATTCCGAAGGAGTCTCTGAGCGTAACCTCCGATGGTCACCAGGGGGGTTCTCACCTCGTGAGCCACGGTGGTGGCTAGCTTCCCGATGTCCGCCAATCGCTCGTGGCGTATGAGGTAATCCTGGTTCTCCTTGAGCAGTTGATGCACCTGTTCCAATTCTCGAAGTCGGGTCTCCAGCCTCCTTCTCAAGGTGATGTTCTCTAAGACCGGGGCGGCCGTGTTAGAAAAAGTCTCCAGCGCTACC
The DNA here is from genome assembly GCA_046759085.1 of Candidatus Zixiibacteriota bacterium. Lineage (GTDB taxonomy): Bacteria > Zixibacteria > MSB-5A5 > DG-27 > DG-27 > DG-27. Next base: position 1,032 of record JBHIBM010000255.1, on the reverse strand, counting down.
ACATCTTCGGCGGTGATACGTTTTCCGGTGATGCTGTTGTCGGCAATTAGAACCCCGATTCCACGCTCCTCGTTGACGATCGGGACGACCAGAGAGGGAGCACCGGCGGAGTAGTTGTCTAAAGAGGAGAAATCGGAGAATATCTCCCGGGTAGTCTCTAAGTTGAACGACTTTCTCTCCCTCAGGGAGCGGATCAGAATGTTGTCCTGTTGGTCGAGGGGGATCTCCACCTCTCTTATCAGGGCGCTCAAACCCTCCTTTTCTTCATCGAGGTGAGAGAGAATTCCCTCCACAATTTGACTCAAGGATGGTTCCTGATCCTCCAGGGCCTTCCAGATGAGTCTGGCCTCTTCGGGGTCTTTAGGTCCCACCGCCAGTTTCCCCGACAGCAAGTCCCTCTTGGAATCAGCCAGGAAAACCGCGGCCCGGTTGAAACCGAAGGCACCTCCGATGGTAACCCCCGCCAGAATTATCGCCAGCGCCTCCTGGAGATCGTTAGTTTTGATAAGGTTCTCAGTGACCTCTTTTAAGAGGCTCAGCTCTTCGATCTTCTCCTGCAGTTGTTCGTTGAACTGGTCTAGGCACGACAAGGTCGAGTCAAACATCGTCAGGAAGTTCTTGTCCTCCTGCCGCCGTCCCTGGGAACGTTCCTGAGCGTCCAGGAAGGTCGGACAGTTGCGGCACTCTACGATCTTCTCGAGTGGCACCCTCTCTTCTCCAGGAAGCGAAAGGTGGGCCGGATTCAACCAGCAAACCCTGGAGAGATTAGCTCGATTAGGACATTCAAAGTGGATTTCCTTGAGCATTCCCATAGCGAGGTCGTGTCAGCCGAGATTTAAGGTCAACAACACTGGTGAGTGGTTAGTGGTGAATGGTGAATGTTTAGTAGCATCTCTACCTCTCTTTCCTATCTCCTACGTCCTATCTCCTGTGTCCTATCTCCTATCTCCCATCTGCTATCTCCTATTTTCAATGATCGTCAATACCGAGAAAGTCTAAAGGGGGGGACTTAAGCTAGCAATGAAGAAGCCC
>JBHIBM010000254.1:0-3371 GCA_046759085.1 Candidatus Zixiibacteriota bacterium | reverse complement strand
GGCTAGAAAAAGTTCTCCGCATCATTCTGGCTCTTCTTATTGTTTGTAATTTTCTGAGTTTACTAGTCATCTTCATTTCCCATCTTTCCTTTCCTTTTCCGCTGGAATGGGCGGAGGAGGGAGTGCTCCACCACTGCATTCAGATTATACAGGGGAATCAAATTTATGCGGAACCGAGCGCGGCTTTCGTTGCTTTCCCCTATACGCCTCTCTATTACTACCTGGGCGCCCTCTTGATGAAGCTTTTAGGGGAGGGCTTTCTGGCCTTGCGGATCATTTCTATGCTGAGTTTTCTGGGAAGCTTGGTTCTGGTATATCGCATCATCTCGAATGAAACCAGAAACCGTCTGGCCTCCTGGATCGGTTGCGGACTGTTTGCGGCCTCTTTCGGCGTGGTCGGATACTGGTACGATGTCGGTCGGATCGATTCCCTGGCGATCTTTTTAATTCTCTTTTCTGGCTACATTCTGAGATATTATCCCGGCACCGGGGGAGCAGTTCTGTCGGCAATCCTTTTTTCCGCCAGCTTCTTAACCAAACAGAGCGCTTTTGTCTTTCTCCCCTTCATGGTGATACCTATCTGTTTGAGTCGGAGGAGAGATGCTCTCATCTTCAGCATTACAAGTGTAGTAGTCTGTGCAGGCTTCCTCATGTTCTTGAGCGCAGAGAGCCAGGGATGGTCGTGGTTCTACCTCTTCAAGATCCCGGCCTCCACGCCACGCTTATACCGAGTCCTGCTCGGGTATCCGATTAAAGACCTCCTGGCGAATTTCCCCTTCCTTTTGGCAGCGATGCTATTTTTTCTGTGGGGCGCAGATCATCACCGAGCGAAAAAAGAGGTAAAAGCGTTACTCGGAAACTTCTGGATTTGGTTTTTCCTTGCAGGTTTTCTGGTAAGCTATCTCAGCCGGTTGAAATACGGCGGCTGGGATAATGTTCTTTACAGTGTGGTGGCGGTTCTGCCACTGCCTTTCGGAATTCTTCTGGGTCGGTTCCTGAGTTCAGATGAAACTGGAGGGAGGCGGAAGTTGGTTTTAGTTCTGATAGTCCTGCAATTCCTGCCTTTGATTTACGATCCCTCATTGTTAATCCCGAAGGAGGCCGACTACCGCGGGGGAGAGATCTTCATCGAGAGGGTGAGTGAAATCCCCGGCGAAGTTTTAGTTTTTTATCACAGCCACTTGGATTATATGGCCAAGGGAAAGACGAGCGCCCACGCCGCCGCCCTAAAGGAGCTGCCCAACGTTTATGACGCCGGGGTTCCCTTTAAAGGGATGCCAAAAGATCTGTATGAAGCCGTTACTAAACGTCGTTACTCCGCTATCATCTTGGACGACCGCGCCGAAACCGAAGTGGGAAACCCCTGGACAAAGTTCATCTCGAAGTACTATTCCTTCTCGGAGGAGATCTATAAGCCCGGAGAACCCCGCCTCAGGTTCATGACCGGAGCTCAGAGCATCCCCAGGTTCGTATATCGTCCCAGGGTTGGGGAAATCGAGGAGATATAGAGCCGTTTACCCCGGAGGGAAAGAAATGGCGACAGTCCAGTCTATTGCGGAGGTAGTACATGGCTGATTTCTGTGAGAACTGCGTTTTGTGTCAGAAGATCTTGAGCAGGGAACTTGAGAGTCATCCCCGCAAGGTTGCAGATTTGCAAGTGTCAACTGCGATTTTAAGTTCCAATCAGATCTGTCGAGGTTACTGCGAGCTGATTTACAACAGAGGCCACGTCACGGAACTGTTTCGATTGTCAACGGAAGAGCGCCGGCTGTTCTGCGAGGATCTAAATCGTCTGGCGGAGGCGATATACGATGGCCTCCAGCCCCACAAACTGAATTATGAGCTTCTGGGGAACAGCGTTCCTCACCTGCACTGGCACCTCATACCGAGATACCTGGACGACAATCTCGATCCCCACTGGCCGATCTGGGACAAGAAATACAAACCTGTAAAGATTACCGAGGAGGCGGCCGGGGAGATCATTCGTAAGATAAGAGTGAAACTTTGAGGAAAACAATCGGAGAGCTGAGATGAACTTGACTGGCTTACACTTCCTTTTAACCTACACCTGCAACTACGAGTGCGACCACTGTTTCCTCTGGGCGAGTCCCTCCGCCACGGGGACTTTTACTTTAAGGGACATTGTGAGTATTTACGATGAGGCCAAAAAGATTGGCACCGTCGAGATTATCTTCTTCGAGGGCGGGGAGCCTTTTCTCTATTACCCGATTATGCTCAAGGGGATGGAGATGGCAAAACAGAGGGGTTTCAAGGTCGGAATTGTCACCAACGGCTACTTCGGGACCGCCTTAGAGGATGCCACCGAGTGGCTCCTGCCTTTGAAGAGAATCGGGATTGAGGATCTCTCCGTGAGCAACGACGAGCTCCACTACGATGACCCCAAAAACAGCTGCGCCACCGTCGCCGCCGAAGCCGCCAGGAAACTGGGCTTGCCCGTTGATTTCATCGAGATAGACAAACCGAAGACCTTGCCCTGCGAAAGGAAAGGAGAGAAGGGAGAACCCATAATCGAGGGCCATGTTCGCTTCCGCGGCCGTGCGGTGGAGAAATTAACCGAGGGTCTTCCCCGAAAAGCGTGGCATCTCTTCAACGAATGCCCCGATGAGGATTTCGAGAAGCTTGGCAGGGTGCACTTGGATCCTTTAGGTTACGTCCACATCTGCCAGGGCGTAACTCTGGGAAACTTCAAAAAGACACCACTCTCGAAAATCATGGAAGACTACGACCCCCAATCGGAGCCGATAATCGGCCCGCTCATGTCTGGCGGGCCGGCAGAATTGGTCAAGAAGTACAATCTGGAGCACGAGGATTCATACATAGATGCCTGCCATCTCTGTTACGATGCCCGCTTGAAGCTCCGGAAGCGTTTTCCCGAGAAGCTGGCGCCGGATCAGATGTATGGGGTTATGGAGTGACAATTGGGTTGAAAACTCACCGGTCTTTGGATATCTTCATCGCTCGGTGTCAATTCTGAAATAGGATGTGTCAAGGAGAGGAGCTTCAGTTTGTTCCCTCTGAGCGAATTCTACCGAAAGGACAAGTTGTTCTGAAAGGAATATAGAAATGAAAGCTGTACTCATTACCACTGTGGTCTTCATGGTCGCCACCATAGTTCTGGGTGGAGTCTTAGATCTGGTTCAAGAAAAAGTCAACGCCCTTCATTACGAGACCAGCAGGATGCTCTTCAAAAGGCCCTCTTCCGATTTCCCCCTGGTGCTGGTGGTGATCAGCTTCATTGTCAGTCTCGTTGTCGTTTACCTTTACTCCAAAGCGCTGCCGCAATTGCCGGAGAATATCTACTTGCGAGGGATATTGGTGGGTGCTTTTCTGTTCTTGATCGGCGATTTGCT
>JBHIBM010000253.1:0-3374 GCA_046759085.1 Candidatus Zixiibacteriota bacterium | reverse complement strand
TACGAGGGAATGGACAGCATAGCCGACTTTGCCGCCGCCCAGTTGGAAAAAGCTAATGACCTCATAGAAGAGCAGTTGAATTACGACTTGCAGAGGCGGGTGCCGGTAATCCTTTACAATTCCCAGAACGAGTTTCAACAGACTAATATCATCTATGAACTCATTCCCGAGGGGGTGGGGGGATTCACGGAGTCGTTCAAGAACCGGATCGTGGTCCCCTTCACCGGCTCGTATGAGGACCTCCGACACGTTCTGCACCACGAGCTCACCCACGCCTTCACCTACGATATGCTTTACGGGAACGTTCTCGGCTCACTGCTCTCCCGCCAGTATCTCTTCAGGTTACCGCTCTGGTTTGCGGAGGGGTATGCGGAATACTCCTCCCGCTATGGTTGGGATTATTACTCCGACATGTTCATAAGGGACGCCACCATCAACGGTTATCTGGCTCCGCTGGAGTATGCCGGCGGCTTCTTAGCTTACAAGGAGGGACAATCGGCGCTCTTGTATATTGCCGAGAAATACGGGGAGGAGAAGATCGCCGAGATTCTTAATAAGGGTAAGCTTCACCTCTCCATGGACAAGGCCCTCAAAGCCTCCATCGGGATCGACACCGAAGAGCTCTCCAAGGAATGGATGAAGCATATGCGCAAGGAATACTGGCCCGAGATCGGCAACCGCACAGTGGCCGAAGACTTCTCCAAAAGGCTCACCGACCACCGCAAGGACGGCTCCGTCTTCAACGAGAAACCGGCCTTCTCTCCAAAGGGAGACCGCCTGGCCTTCTTCACCGACCGCTCCAACTACACCGAGATATATCTGATCTCCACTTTGGACGGCAAAATCATCGATAAGCTCCTAAAGGGGGAGAAATCGGGGGATATAGAGTCTTTTCACTCATTCACCTCCGGAATGGCCTTCTCTCCTGACGGGAGAAACTTGGCCTTCGTCTCCAAGAGTGACGGCAAGGATCGAATATTTCTCTTCAACGTGAAGAAAAAGAAGATCTCCCGCAGACTTAGATTCGAATTCGACAACATCTCTGACCCGGATTGGTCCAAGGACGGAAATTCGTTGGCCTTTTCGGCGACCAAAGACGGAGCCGCCGACATATATGTCTACGATCTGAGAAATGGAAGAACCCAGGCTTTGACTCACGATTTCTACGGCGATTTCGATCCCAGTTGGTCTCCGGACGGGAAGTTCCTGGCCTTCAGCTCCGACCGTCCCGTCGTTAGCGGGCTTGATTCGGTCTTCCTGCCGGAGGCGAACGAGCCCCTGGCGGGCAGATTCTGGGATTACACCCTCTTCAAAATCGAGCTGGAGACCGGAGAGATAACCGCCTTGACCCCCAAAGGAGAGAGGGCCCAATACCCGGATTGGTCCCCCGACGGTGAGAGGATCTGTTACGTCTCCAACCGAAACGGCATCGACAACCTCTACATCGTGGAGTTGGCAAAAGAGGAGGCTTACCCCATCACCAATATCCTTTCCGGTTGTATGAGTCCTGCCTGGTCGCCGGATGGGAGCGAAATCGCCTTCTCGGCCTTTCAGGATGGAGGCTTCGACATCTTCCTCTTAAAAGAGATAAAGCCGGCAGTGGAAGCGGACGCGGAGCTGACCCAAACCCCCTTTCTCGCCAGGAAGGAAAAGGGGTTGGGACTAACATCGGTCGAAAGAGAGCTGGCGGGCGCTCCTGAACAGCTTCCCGCCGAGAAACCCCGAATCGATTACGGCCATTATGTCTTCAAGGCGGAGGGGGATTTCCTTGACACCCTCGCCCATCCAGTTGAGGACACCGTTAGCACAGACCAGGCCCCCGAAGACACCACCGAATTCGAGCTCCCCGAAGGGGAATACGCGAAGAAGACTTACTCCGTAAAATTCTCACCGGATTTCGTGACCGGAGACTTGAGTTACGATACCTTTTATGGATTCCGGGGACAGTCTTACATCGCGGTGTCGGATGTCTTCGGGAACCACCATTTCTATTTGGCCACTAATCTAGGAAACTTCATCGACCAGTCGCACTTCCAGTTGTTTTACATCTATACTCCGCATCGCATCGACTACGGCGTGGGGATTTTTCACACACGAAACTACTACATCGACAACTGGAACCGACTCTTCGCGGACCGAGTGTACGGCGCCGTCGCCAGCTTCTCCTACCCTTTTAGCAAATTCACCCGGGCGGAGCTGTCAATTCTGCCCATGACCGTTGACAGGAAATACTACGATTGGCCCTTTGATGATTACCAGAGACGCGCTCTTATGGCGGACCTATCCTATGTCAACGACACCGTCATCTGGGGAATCACCGGGCCGATAAATGGCAACCGCTATATGATTACCTACGAGCAGTCGTTCCCCTGGCTCAGCAACAGCCTCGAATACCAGGCGCTGCAATTGGACTATCGAAGATATTTGAGGTTCAGCCAGAGATACAATTTCGTCTTCCGGGTGAGCGGAGGAGTCTCCGAAGGAAAGGATCCCAAGAGCTATTTCATGGGTGGCACCTCCAGCTGGATAGGACCCCGGCTGAGGAACGAGGAGGACGTATACGGGATCGAGGGCCTGTATTTCGGCACCATGGTGACCCCCCTGAGAGGTTACGATTACTTCGAGTTCAGCGGCGACCGCTTCGTTCTGTTCAACCTCGAGTTTCGCTATCCGTTTATCGACTATCTGAAAATGCGCTTCCCGCTGGCGATGACTTTGGGATACATCAACGGGGTGTTGTTCTACGATATGGGAGCAGTCTGGTATAAGGACGAGGGCTTCCGCGGAGTTGTCTCTGACCATTTGCATGACTGGAAGGCGAGCTTTGGCTTTGGGAGCAGAGCTAACCTTGGGATGTTCGTTCTGAAATTCGATGCCGCCTGGCGGACCGACTGGGCAACAGTCTCCGGGAAACCCAGATATTATTTCTCTCTGGGGGCAGAGTTTTAAGCCTGACAAAACAGAATCTTCCCGCACCACTCATCCGTAGGTATATAGTGCCATTGCTGTGAAGAAATGGCGGTGCCTCTGACATTACCCCACAAAGAGATTGGAGTTTTGAGATGAGCAAATCATTCCACCAGAGAGCGGTAGAGGTGATAAAGAAGATACCGAAGGGGAAGGTTGCCACCTACGGACAGATTGCGGCTTTGGCCAGCAGCCCCCGCGCCGCCCGCATGGTTACACGGGTTCTGAACACCGCCTGGCAGAAGGAGAACCTCCCCTGGCACCGGGTTGTAAACAGCAAAGGGGGCATCTCCCTGAAGCCGGGACACGGCTATGAACTCCAAAAGAAACTCCTGAAAAAGGAAGGGATAACCTTCAAAGGAGATGATTGCATCGATTTGAAGCGCTTTCTGTGGCTTCCATGAGCA
>JBHIBM010000252.1:0-3386 GCA_046759085.1 Candidatus Zixiibacteriota bacterium | reverse complement strand
AATCGAAACGGGTGTAAACCAGGAAGAGGTCATTGTCGGCATCGACTCCAAGACTCATCTTCGCAAAGGAGAGATTCCAAGAACCGGGGCGACAGCCAGGAAACTTCCACTGGCTATGATTGACGATCTGGGTTATCCCGGTCTCTTCGCTCCAGTGAAATAGCCAGGCATGATCCTGTATCCAGCCGAAGCGATTAACGTAAGAGGTGTTCCAGACGATGTGGAGCTTGCCCTCATTGTCGTAAATGACATCGTTGTCGGTATAGGCAACAATGCTGTCGGTGTCGAATTCGTAGTTAGTGATGTTGACCTTGTTGCCCCAATTCCAGTTGACTCCGTCCTCCGACTCGATATAAGAGACCTCGTTTTCGGCCTGAATGGGATCATCGATGAAGGGGCGGTTATACACAATCGCCACCTTGTCGTCAACCGGGGAGGCGGCGATGTTGTGCCCGTAGACGAGAGTGGAATCGAAGCTCACCGGATCGGTCCAGGTGTTTCCGCCATCAGAGGAACGGGTATACATCAAATCCATGAGGCCGGAGGGGAAGAACTGGACTTCCAGCGATACTTGGTGAATCCGGTTCTGCCCGTCCACGGCGACGTACGGCCAGCCGAAAAACCCAATATTCGGGATGTAGTCGGGGGGATAGTATTCCGTGAAATTGCCGAAGCCGCGACCGGCATCGACCGCCGCTACGAGAAAAAGCCCGGCATCGACGTTATGATAGACGACCACCGCTCGACAGTCGGAGAGCAGATCCATGGTCGTGAATCCTGCCCCATTAAGCATGTTGACCTGCAGCCCCCCCGTCCACTGCCAACTCCCGGACTCGTCCCGGAAGTTATAGTACACATGTCGCTGTCGGTTCCAGCGCTCCGGGGCGTTCGTCCAATAGAGGTGGATTCCCCCTAAGGGGTCCTTGACGATTCGATTACCGCTGGAGCCACTGGTCTGGTAATCGTAATGGGTGATTCCCACCTGATATCCGGGAGAGCTGGTGAGGGTTGTCGGGAACCTATCCTGTCCCGCGAAGCTAATGCTTGCCGCCAGGAGGAAAACTCCAACCACGAAAACCCCTGAAAGAACGAGTTTCTTGCTCATAGGCACCTTTCTGGAAACTAGACTACCTTCTATTCTCTCGAAAACAGCAAAAAGTCGACCTGCCCAACGAAGCACTAGCGAAGTTTTACACTACTAATGTAAGCTTAAACCCACATCAGTCAAGTGTTTTTTTAGCACTTCCGCCTCGTGCGGATCCCGGATAAGCCAACCTGTTCACTTTCCGCGATTCCTTTCGGCGAGGCACTCTTCCGGGCAAACTGTTCGGGAGCAGCGCAGCCTGGCTTGTGCCCCGACGCGACCTTCGCTCCGCGGTGGTTGGGCTTACGATGTTGCTCTCCTTTGTCGGAAGTCAAGCCCCAAATTGGTTGACAAATATCTGAACAAAATCTATATTGTTCGCCAAATAAATAGACCGTTTCGTTTTTTCAGTAGGAGGCAATGTGCCCGAAGCCAAAGTTTACAATAATTTCATTAATGGCGAGTGGGTGCGCTGCAAGTCCGGGCGCACCTTCGAGAACCGCAATCCCGCGGATACCCGGGAGGTGGTGGGCATCTTTCAGAAATCGGATGCCGATGATGTCAACGCCGCCGTCGCCACCGCAAAAGAGGCATACAAAAAGTGGAGGTTGGTTCCCGCCCCCAGAAGGGCTGAAATCCTCTTCCGGGTCGGCAAGATGCTGATCGACAAGAAGGAGGACTTCTCCCGGGAGATGACCCGGGAGATGGGGAAAATCTTGAAGGAGACCCGAGGCGATACCCAGGAGGCCATCGATATGTCCTTCTACATGGCCGGAGAGGGTCGTCGCCAGTTCGGACAGACCACCCCCGCAGAACTCCCCAACAAGTTCATGATGTCGGTCAGAATGCCCATGGGGGTCTGTGCCTTAATCACCCCCTGGAATTTCCCCATGGCGATCCCCTCCTGGAAGATCTTGCCCGCTTTAGTCTGCGGAAACACTCTCGTCATCAAACCCGCAACTTACACTCCCCTTTCGGTTCACAACCTGATAAAGGTCTTGGAGGAGTGCGGGGTCCCCAAGGGGGTTGTCAACATGGTCACCGGCTCGGGATCCGAGGTCGGAGAACCCCTGATGCGACATGACGATGTCAGCCTGGTCTCCTTCACCGGCTCTACCGAGGTGGGAAAGGCCGTTTCGGAGGCTTGTGCTCCAACTTTCAAACACACTAACTTAGAAATGGGGGGCAAAAACGCCATCATGGTGATGGACGATGCCATGGTCGATCTGGCAGTGGAGGGAGCTCTGTGGGGAGGTTTCGGCACCACCGGACAGAGATGCACCGCTGCCAGTCGGGTGATCTGCCACAAGGCGGTCTTAAAGGAGTTCACCGCCAAGTTCGTCGAGAGAGCCAAGGCCTTGAAGATCGGTAACGGCCTGGACGAAACCGTGGAGATGGGACCTTCCATAAGCGAAGACCAGCTCCAGACCGTGATGCAATATATCGAGATCGGGATCAAAGAGGACAAAGCAAAGTTGCTCTGCGGAGGTAATCGATTGACCAAGGGCGAATACGCCCACGGTTACTTCCACGATGCGACCGTCTTCGGAGAGGTGGATCCCAATATGAGGATCGCCCAGGAGGAGATCTTCGGGCCGGTGGTGACGATCATCCCCTGTGACAACTTGGAACATGGGATCGAAATCTGCAACGGTACCCAGTATGGTCTCTCCGCCTCCGTCTATACTCAGGATGTCAACAAGGCTTTCGTGGCCATGAGAGATGTCTACACCGGGATATTCTACGTGAACTCCTCCACGATCGGCGCCGAGGTGCATCTCCCCTTCGGCGGCACCAAGCAGACCGGCAACGGCCACCGCGAGGCCGGGACTGCCGCCCTGGATGTCTTCTCGGAATGGAAGGCCATCTACATCGACTTTTCCGGGAAGCTCCAGAAGGCCCAGATAGACGACTGAGTCAGCGTTTCATAACCTCGAAATTGAGTTGGTGCGGGAGAGACTTCAACCTTCTCCCGCACGTTTGTCTTCCTGAAGCCGGAGATATCGTTGCGTAAGTGAGGCTTGACACCCAACTGCATCTGCACAAGGAAGAGGAAAGATTTCACGTTTTCAGGACTGAAACTCACCCCGTAGGGCCGTGAATTCATCACCGCCAACTTAAGGGTCGGATGAATTCCGCCCCCTACGATTATTTCTTGAGGGTTCCGTTGCCGGAGTTCGAGCCCCTCAGGCAAGAATCTATATCTCTATTGATATGATTCCAAAAGATCATTATGGTAACAGTCAGATATGACAGACGGGCCCACGATATTCACCATCGGCTACCAGGGTTATTCGCTACT
>JBHIBM010000251.1:0-3436 GCA_046759085.1 Candidatus Zixiibacteriota bacterium | reverse complement strand
AGGCTGGCAGCGGAGATACTTGGTTTCATACGAAGAGACACGGCGAATACCTCTAGGCTTACGGATGAGGGGAAGGCTTTTCTACATGCGGGACGAGCACAGAAACAAACCCTTCTCTCTGCGGCTGTATTGCGGTCCAAGATATTTCAGCGTGTTGTTCCTTTCCTTGAGTCTTTCCTCCCTCGTGGCTGCACGCGTAACGACTTAGAGGCGTTCATTGCAGAGGTCACTGAGGCAACTACCCTGGGGATGATACACCGAAGGACGTCTTCGATCGTCGCCTGGCTCCAAACACTGAATATGATCAAAGAAAAGCATGGTAGGCATGTGCTTCAGACGTTGCCACCCAGTACAGCCATCATGGACTATACCTCAGACTGGGAACCTCTGCTGCCGACACGATTCCAGCTCAGCGAGTATGTGGACACCGCAGAGCGCATCAAGAGCGCCAGAGGACTCATAAAGTCTGCAGTAAGGCAAGCTCAGCGTGAACGAGCAAGCAATGCGCATATCCGGTTAACCAATCTCGTGGCCAGAAAGGTTCGCGCAGCAGGCTCGATACCGCGACGAAATCGTCATATAGACCTCGCCGCAAGCATCAAACAGGAACTATTCATCTTTGAGATTAAGTTTCTCACGGAGCTCAATGTCTACTCTCAAATACGACGTGGCATCTCACAGCTGTATGAGTACCGCTATCTCCAAGCTGTCCCTAGTGCGAGACTAGTACTGGTGATTGAACGACCTCTGAGCCCGGGTCATCAGTGGATTTCCGACTACTTGATAAATGACCGTCGTATTCTGCTTGCTTGGGATTCAGACCGCGATAAACTTCACTGTCCCCCTCCTCTCAGGTCTGATCTGCACTTCCTCCTGTAAGGAGTCCTGCACTCAACTCCCCACAAGCCAGTACCCTTGGCACATCACCACGACGTGTATGAGGTATCAGCAACACACTCGGCACCTACACCGGCTCTCCAGCACCTGTCCATAACGTACCTTAGGGCTCTTTCTGCAATAATCCCTTGACTTTTTGCTCTCTTGATGTTTTATAATTACCCTGAAATGTCATGAGATTCTTAGGCCTGAGAAAGTACCTCCGGGTGGCCTCTGCCATTAGCTACAACTTCGTGAAGGGGGAGGCGGTTTATCCTTTTTACGCTTCCCTGAAACTCACCAACCGCTGCCATTTCAGGTGTAGTTTCTGCAACGTCTGGAGGGAGAAGACTCCAGAGCTCTCGACCGAAGAGTTCTTCAAGCTGCTTGAGAATTTGGGACACTCCTCGATCATCTTAGTCAGCTTCGAAGGGGGTGAACCGTTACTGCGGAAGGATCTGGAGGAGCTACTGAGATTCGCACGCACTCAACCCTTCTATCTCCTCTTCACCACCAGCGAGCAAAACCTCCAGGATTACCCCATGGAGAGGTACGCTCCGTACGTAGACTTTCTGCACATCTCCATAGACGAGGGACACCGGAACTTGGAGCTTTTCGAACAGTTGGAGGATTTCAAGAAATGGAATAAAAACCTCTGCGTCCAGACGGTGGTCACCAATAGCGACCTGGAGGCTCTGCAGTGGAAGGTAAAGAGGTGTTTTCAGGCCGGAGCCAAAATCCTGGTGATGCCGGCCGTCCCCATGGAGGGGGCCGAAGATCTCTATCCCGAAGTGGACGCATTCCAAAGAACCTGTCTGGAGCTTAAGAGAAGATACCCCAAGACGGTCATATCCCCAAGAAGCTACTATGAGAAGCTATCCTGGGAACACGGTTGCACCACCTCCTCGATAATAGTGGACACCGACGGTAAACTTTTCTACCCCTGCAAGAATCTAAATGGAAAGGGGCCGGATTTGACAAAGGTGCCCTTGAGAGAATATCTTCTGACGCAGGAGGCGGCCGGGTGTCGGAAGCTGATGTCGGGTTGTGATAAAAGATGTGGTTGGTACCAATACTTCGCCACCAGTTCCTTTACCTCTTTGAAGGAGGTCTGGCGGGCTCTGGAACCATACTGGGGCCACATGTTCTCGAAAGATAAGGTGAGATGATGCGGGGACCGATCCTTCTTCACTTTTTCGTCACCTACCGCTGCAATGCCAGATGCAGCTTCTGTAATATCTGGCGGCATTCGGACGATGGTGAGAACAGCAGCCACCTCTCCCTCTATCAGGCGAAGAACATCATCACTGACGCCAAGAGACTGGGGGTGAAGTTCGTGGATCTAACCGGCGGGGAGCCGCTCTTATACCCTCAGTTGGTAGCGCTTTTAGAGCACGCCAAAAACATGTCCCTTTACACCTCGGTGACCACCAATTGCATCCTCTACCCCGAATATGCAGAGAGGCTGAAAGGTCTGATCGATTTCCTGCACCTCTCAGTGGACTCCGACCATCCCGAAGAACACGACCGCATAAGGGGAGTGAGGAGTTTCCACCGCTTCCGGGAGAGTCTCGAGATTGCGAGGGAGTTGGGGGAGCGTCCGGATCTGCTTTTCACCGTCAACGGCGACAATATCGGAGCCTTGGAGGGGCTTTCTCGCTTAGCCTACCGAGAGAAACTGGTGCTGATTGTCAGCCCGGAGTTTTCCTATTTTGGGAATAACGGCTTCAAGCCCACCCACCTGCAGTGTCTGAGAGACTACGGTAAAAGACCTTATGTGTACACAAATCATGCTTTTCTTACTCTGATTCAGAGGGGTGGTAATCTCCCCTCCAGGCCCCGCTGTCGGGCGATGACCTCCACGGCGGCGGTCTCTCCCCAGGGAGAGCTTCTTCTTCCCTGCTTTCACCACCAGGTCAAGAAAGTCGAAATCAACGGAGACCTGTACGAGGCATATCACTCCAAGGAGGTCGGAGAGTTCAGGCAAAAGGAGGGAAAGTTGCCTTTCTGCGAAGGATGCACCATCAACTGCTATTTTGATCCCTCTTTTGCTTACGGCTTCGATCGTTATTTCGTGCAAAGCCTCACCTCCAAAGCCAAATACGTGTTCGATAAGTTCATCCGACCATATTAGTCACATAGCGTCGCAGAAGCACTGACTTCCAGTGCCGTCAGGTCTTTCGACCTGACGGTCTCTGTCGGGAGGAAAACACCGAGAGCACTGGAAACCTCGACCGGTGTGACGGAAACCTTCGGGTTTCCAAACGCCACGACTGTTGGTCATGGATGCCCTCATCCGTGACCTTTTGTGTATCCCAGGGGGCATCTGACGCCACACATAAGGCTGGGCTGGTCAGCCCAGCCTATTCGGATAAATCAAACATCCGTGCATAGCCGGGGCATTCCTGCTCCCGAATCGGACCGTAGCGGAAACTCATACGAGCCGTATGGCCTTCAGGTTTCCACAACTACACCACACGACTTACGAAATGTGAGTCAAAATCTTAGATTCTATCTTCTCCGGGAGAATACAGCCTGAAGATTCGAGTTTTGAGGCCAA
>JBHIBM010000250.1:0-3475 GCA_046759085.1 Candidatus Zixiibacteriota bacterium | reverse complement strand
GAGCTTATCTCTTGGGCATAGCGAGGGGATACGGTGGTGATCAGGTCGGAGAAGTATATTCCCGATTTGAGGTAGCTGACCATGCCCCAGTATTCCAAACCAGCGGTTGGATTGAAATAGTCGGCGGGGAGATTCAACTTCTCAGAAATCTCTGCAGGGAAATTGCCCTGGTAGGCGATGTTGTGAATGGTGAAGACCGTTTTAGTCTCTGAGAAGAAGGGATCTTGTGAATAAATGCCCTTGAGGTATGCCGGTATCAAACCCGTTTGCCAGTCGTTCAGATGGATGAGGTCAGGCTTCCAATCCAAAGCTTTTAGAGATTCCAGCACGCCTCTGCAGAAAAGCAGGAAACGCTCGTCGTTGTCGGGAAAATCCTTTCCGGTCTTTTTGTCGAGATAGAGACCGTTCCGCCCGAACTGTTTCGGCGAATCGATGAAAAACCATTCCACCTCGGAGTCCGGGAGCCTGCACCTCTTCAGCGTGAAAGTCTCCCTGCGGTCTCCTGTGGGGACTTCTAAACCTTTGACCACAGTCTCTATTCGGTAAGTCCTTTCATCTATGGACCCGTATCCAGGCAGGATAACTCTCACCTCGACACCCAAGTTTGCAAGCGCCTTCGGCAAGGCACTGGCGACATCGGCTAGCCCCCCGGTTTTAGCGAAGGGCACCGCCTCTGGAGAGACTATAGCTATTTTCATCCCTGGTGATTTCAAGTTATCGACGCTCCCTTCTGATGAGGTTGTGAGTATCTGTGATCCTAAACCGTTCCGATCTTGATTAATGAACCAACTCCGCTTGCTGCTTGAGGGTGCTGTTTTTCAACTTCACCTCTCGGAGGTATCTGGTCGCCTCCTCCGGAGAGACGGGGTTGATATAGAAGCCAGTGCCCCACTCGAAACCGGCGACCTTCGTCAATTTCGGAATGATCTCGAAGTGCCAGTGGTACTCTCTTTCGTATCCCTCATCTATCGGAGAGACGTGGACTACATAGTTATACGGAGGTTGGCTGAGAGATACAGACAATCGCACCAGGGTCTCTTTCAACAGGCTCGCCAACTTGAGGTCGTCCTCCTCGGGACTCTTCTCGAAGGTGGCATAATGTTTCTTGGGAAGTATCCAGGTCTCAAAGGGGAAACGGGGCGCAAACGGTTCCAGGGCGATGAAGGCCTCGTTCTCCGCCACCACCCTCTCGTTATCGCTCAGCTCCTGGCGGATAATGTCACAGAAAACACACCTCTCCTTGTAGTCGTAATACCTCTTGGCCCCCTCTAACTCTTCAGACACCCTCTTGGGAACGACAGGGGTGGCAATAAGTTGGCTGTGAGCGTGCTCTAAAGAGGCTCCCGCCGCCTCTCCCTTGTTCTTGAAGATCATTATGTAGCGGAAACGGGGATCCTTTTTCAAATCCTCGTAGCGGAAACGATAGGCCTCAATCACGCGGACGATCTCCTCCTCCGAGAGATCCACTAAGTCCCGGTTATGATCGTTGGTCTCAATGATGACCTCGTGGGCACCAACTCCGTTCATCTTATCGAAGATTCCGTGCCCCTCCCGATTAAGATCCCCTTCGATCTTCAGAGCGGGGTATTTGTTCGAGATAATGCGCAGTGCCCATCCTGGGGTGTCGGGTTCAGACCCTTCCGGTCTCAGCGCTTTTATTTCAGGAGGGGTCATAGACTCGTTCCCGGGGCAGAAGGGACACAGCTTACTTTCCTTCTTCTTAGGTGTTTTCTCGAAGTCGCTGGGCCTTTTCCCCCTCTCGGTCGAGATGATGACCCATCTGCCGATGATGGGGTCTTTGCGAAGTTCCGGCATTATCCTCTCCTGTGATGGCATCTCATATATCGACCGCTTGTTATTCGAGCTTGACCGAACTCATCCACATCCCGCCTGGCTTCTGCTTGACAACACCGCCAAATATAGGCTCACACCCCTATTTGTCAAGCCCGATCTGGTTAACGGTTAATGGTAAATAGTGAATAGTAAATCGTCAGCCCCCAACGCGCGAAGACCAATTCACGGCAGCTTGCCCGCCTCAGGTGGAACTGATCTAACAAACCATATGAAAGCTGAATCTCACGTATCGCCAAGAACTCTGTAAAAAAAAGGGTTCACCGGGGAACCGGGGGAGAGATTTGCTGTTATATAGGAATGGCTACTATTACGAATAAGGAGCGCAAGTTGTCTCCAAAGCGGAAATTCAGAATGACTCGACAGCGTCAGGTCATCTTAGAGGAGATCAAGAAGGTCCGCACCCACCCGACTGCCGACCAGCTTTACGAGATAGCTCGACGGCGAGTGCCGCACATCAGTCTGGGCACCGTTTACCGCAACCTGGAGATTCTGTCCGAATGCGGCATGATACAGAAACTGGAGCTAGGGGGAACCCAAAGACGCTTCGATGGCAACACCAAGGACCATTATCACATTCACTGCCTCCGTTGTGGTCGCCTCGATGATGTCCCCATTGAAGCGGTAGTCAGGATCCAGACCACCTTTCGGGGTGCGAGCGATTATGAGATGATCGGGCACAAGTTGGAGCTGGTCGGATTATGTCCACAGTGCAAAAAGGCGAAGAAAGCTCTAACGAACAAGCCCAGGCGAAGGGCGGGAAGGAGAAGTCGCAACCATCCCTGAGCGAGAAAATGTGAGGCTTACAAGCTCAGTAAATACAGACGATACCATTAATCCGCTGATGCGAGAGGAGAAACAGAATGGGCAAACTGAAAGGAACGAAAACCGAGAGAAACCTGCTCACCGCTTTCGCGGGCGAGTCTCAGGCACGCAACCGTTACACCTATTTCGCCAGTAAAGCGAAAAAGGAGGGGCTTGAGCAGATAGCAGCCATCTTCGGGGAGACCGCCAATCAGGAGAAAGAGCACGCCGAGAGGCTGTTCAAGCTACTGCAGGGAGGCGAGGTTCAGGTTCAAGCTGCGTTCCCAGCGGGGGTTATTGGGACGACCTCGGAAAACCTCAAGGCCGCTGCCGGTGGAGAGAACTACGAGTGGACCGACATGTATCCCTCCTTCGCCAAGGTTGCCCGGGAGGAGGGCCTCGAAGAGATCGCCGAGATATTCGAAGCTATCGCGGTTGCTGAGAAGCAACACGAGAAGCGCTACCTAGGGCTCTTAGCGAACGTTGAAGCCGGAACCGTGTTCAAGAAGGATAAACCCGTCGTCTGGCGCTGTCTCAACTGCGGCTATCTGCACGAAGGTAAGGAAGTACCGGAGGTCTGCCCCGCCTGTGCTCATCCACGAGCCTACTACGAGCTTCTGTGTGAGAACTGGTAATCGAGGAATTGACAACCACTTGACTGGCGCTTTATCATTAAGTAAGATACCGAGGCAGGGGTTCAAATCCTCAAGCCTGCAACCTCCACCGATTGTGGCACCGATAGAGTCGGCCCTGAGGATGGAACTGAACAGCTCTGAGGCCAGAGGATGATATGAGTGACGGCTCCTTCAACATACTCATC
>JBHIBM010000249.1:0-3492 GCA_046759085.1 Candidatus Zixiibacteriota bacterium | reverse complement strand
GCTACAAGAAAAACCAAACCCCCTGGGAGATTGTCCACCAAAGAGACCCAACCATTGAACCTGAAATTGCAACCCTGAGACCGGTTGATCTCGACCAATTATTTAGAGAAAAACTAAAGCGCGGATTCATTGACTTTGATACTAAAAGGGGATACCATGTTATGTCCCATCCCTAAAAGTGATACCCAGTGGCTGAGGCCACTGGGCTACCCTGGTGGGAATGAAATCTACATAAGTCTGTAGAGGAAACCTTCAGGTTTCCAAAGACAGCAGACACATTCCAGCTGGGGCAGGGGTTGCACCCCTGCCCCTTTGTTTTTCGCCGGGCTGGTCAGCCAGAGGCTGATCCGCCTGCGGCGCAAAAGCCCAGCCTATATTGGTGGTCGACAATTCATTTGACAAACAGCTCCTGAGAATTTATACTTCGCTCATTGAACTGTAAACGTTATGGCAAATATCTACCGACCCTTTTCCGGTGAAGATTCTTATCTCAGGGATGCGAGGAGTATCTGACTTCCGGGTCTTTGACCGGGAGCTCTAAGAAACAGCAGATGTCCACCACCGGTTTCGTCTATCACCCCGATTATCTGAGACATCTCACCGGGAATTTCCATCCCGAGGTGCCGGAGAGATTGACTGCCATCCTCGAGCATCTGGACTCCAACGGCCAGTTGAAGAAGCTCACCGAGATTCCATCCTCTGTCGCCGATGAGAAATGGGTCCGCAAATATCACGACCCCAGATACATCGAGATTCTGAAAAACAGTTCCAACACCGACCACCTGGTCTATCTTGACGGGGACACCCCTCTCTGCAGCGACTCCTATCGGATAGCCTTATTGGCAGTTGGTGGAATTCTCCGGGGCGTCGATCGAATCATGGACAAAAGCGTAGAGAACTGCTTCTGCGCCGTGAGGCCGCCGGGCCATCACGCCGGAAGAGACTGGGGGATGGGGTTTTGCTTATTGTCCAATATCGCTCTGGGAGCCAACTATGCCAGAGAGAAATTCGGCCTTGAAAGGATTGCGATTGTCGATTGGGATGTCCATCACGGCAACGGCACCGAGGCGTTCTTTTATGATGACCCTGAGGTTCTTTACATCAGTCTTCACGAATGGCCCTCTTATCCCGGAACCGGCAGAGCCCAGGATACCGGCGTAGGCCCCGGAGTGGGATTCACCCTCAACATCCCTATGAGGGCAGGATGTGACGACCAGGATTACCTTGAAGAGTTCGACCAGCAGATTGTGCCGAAGCTTAAAAGTTTCCGCCCGGAGTTTGTCTTCATCTCCACCGGCTTCGACGGCCACCGCGACGATCCTTTGGCCGGAATGAACCTGACTGAGAAGGGCTATTTCCTGATGACTAAGACGCTGGTCGGAATTGCAGAGGAGTTCTGTGAAGGGAGAATCTGTTCGGTGCTGGAAGGTGGTTACAACCTCGAGGCTCTCTCCGCCAGCGTCGAATACCACCTCCGGGCCTTAGCGGGAGAGAAGAATCCTTAGGCTAATCTCTCTCAACATGTCCAAATTGAAACCGCAGTTAAAACCGGGCCTCTTTTTGCCCGGCATAATTTTATCCTTTCTTGCAGGGTCTGCCCTCTCAGAAGAAGCTCTGAGAGTGGCCTCCTATGACATCGAGGTCCAGCTGCAACCGACGGAGAAATCCCTGTCCGCAAGGGAGCATATCCGTTATACGAACCACAGCGATTATCTCATCGACACTCTCTATTTTAACCTCTACCCCAACGCCTTTCGTGACGAAAACACTCTTTTCCTCAGAGGGTATGAGAAACTGAGAAAGAGGTGTAAGAGGGAGAACAACTGGGCCAGCCTAGACATCAAACGGATTGTTTTGGGAAGTGACCAACTCGATTTGTCGTTGCAATTGATACCGCTGTCTAAAGATGATATGACGGTAGTCAAATTGCCACTGGCACAATCTCTCCGACCGCGGGAAAGTCTGGACGTTCATATCGAATTCGAGGTCAAGCTCCCGGAGGTCATCGACCGTCTTGGATACAAGGGTGACAATTTCATCATCGCTCAGTGGTTTCCGAAATTAGGGGTCTTCGAGGGAGGAAGGTGGAAATGCTATCCGTATCAGCAGAACACCGAACCTTTCGCCGACTTCGGCGATTATCGAGTCGAGGTCACCCTGCCTGAGAATTTCGTCGTCGCCGCCTGCGGCTTCCTGGAGTCTGAAAAAGATAACGGGGACGGCACCAAGACGCTGACTTACCATGCTCCCGATGTTCACGATTTCGCCTGGGCGGCTGACCCAAGCTATGAAATCTTCACCGACACGGTCGATCAGATCGAGCTTGAGCTATATCTAAAGCCAGACCACACAAACAAGGCTGGTAGAATTCTATCCGCCGCCAAAGAAGCACTTTCCTATTGCAGCAGCAGACTCGGACGCTACGCCTACAGTAAGTTGACCATTGTCGACACCGAAGTCGCCGGCAACGGGATGGAACTGCCGACGATGATAACCATAGGCGTCAGGTATTTCCCTTTCTGCTGGAACCGTTTCGAGCAGGCGGTGGTGGTTCACGAGGTCGTCCATCAGTGGTTCTATGGCATGCTGGCAAGCAATCAGGCCGAAGAAGCCTGGCTAGATGAGGGCCTGACTACGTTTGTGACCGCGAAGATTTTGGAGCGGATGTTCGGGGAGGGAAATTTTATTGATTTCTGCGGGCTCCAATTTGGCGCCTACCAGATGGATCGTCTGACCTATCTGTGGGAGCCGAGCACCGACCCCATATATCAACCCGGATGGGAATTCGACACTGAGTTGAGCTATTTCGCCAGCAGTTATGGTAAGGCTTCTCTGGCGTTGAAGACGCTGGAAAGGCATTTGGGCTCGGAGACGATGGATTCAATTCTGGCCATTTACTCCCGGGAGTTCAGCTTTCGACATCCGACCACCTTCGACTTCATCAGCATCGCGGAGGAGATCAGCGACGAGGATCTATCTTGGTTCTTCGCGCCGGTTCTCTTCGGCACCGAGGTCTGTGATTATGCCGTCTCCGACATCCGAAGCGAAAAATCGGAGGAAGAGGAAGAAATCGTTTACGACCACAGGATCAAACTGAGACGCCTGGGGGAGATGATTCTCCCGGTGGAGGTGAAGATCGTTTTTGCCGACGGGCAGGAGCTTTTCAAGCAGTGGGACGGTAGCGCGGGACACCACGAAATCGAGCTGCAAAGCTCCTCCCCCATTGAGGTAGTCGTAATCGACCCCGACAGGAAGAATCACCTGGATGCGAACTTCAACAATAACAGCAAAACCTCTCTGCCCCAGGCCGACGCCGTCTTTAAGCTCCAGACCCGGATTTTCTTCTGCATCGAGAGTGTGCTCCAATGGGTAACTGCCTTTTAGTCAACCGATGAAAACAATCGATCACTTCCTCAAAGGATTGAAAAACAGTCTGGCCTCCTGGCGACTGGGAATCGTTCTTTTCGTTTTCAAGTTCATCTGCGCCCTCTT
>JBHIBM010000248.1:0-3495 GCA_046759085.1 Candidatus Zixiibacteriota bacterium | reverse complement strand
AAAAACCCGTTTTTTTCGCCTCTTTTTCACCCCCTCTGACCTGCTTTGATCCCTCCTCTCGGTCAAATCCCAGACCTGGAATTCCGAAACTTCTTGACGAGAAGCTGGTTCATTATTATTATGTCGGGAAAATTGCTCGGAGGTGCCGCTTCTGAAAGAGAGAATCTGAGAGTGACCAGCACCGTAAAACAGGTTGAACCCAGGCAGGTCGAGATAAGTTTCGACTTCAGGGAAAAACTCGACGCCACCTTAGAAGGCTTCAGGCACAACTACTGCTACCAATGCGGAGCCTGTGTCGCCGATTGCCCCGCGGCCAGATATGCTCCCGAGTACAACCCCCGGCTTATCCTTCTGCAGACTCTGCTGGGATTTGAGGAGGAGCTAATCGGAGAGAACTCCATAATCTGGCTCTGCACCAATTGCTATAACTGCTTCGAGAGATGTCCTCAGGACGTCCGCCCGGTAGAGATCATCATTGCCCTGAAAAACCTCTCGGTCGACAGGGGAACCAGCCCCGAAGAGATCGCCAAGATCTCCGATAGCGTCTTGAAGGTGGGCTCGACCACTTTCATCACCCCTCTGGTCGACCGTCGGCGGAAGGAACTGGGGTTGCCCTCCCTCAAGGAGATACCGGTGGAGGAGCTAAGAGAGATTCTGGAGGATTAAGTCATGAAATATACGTCCTTCTGGGGTTGCATGATAAGCATAAAATATCCCCAATTCGAAGCCTCCGTGAGAAAGACCGTCGATAATCTTGGGATCGAGCTGGTTGATGTCGAGGGTTTCACCTGCTGTCCCGACCCCATCTACTATCAAGCTAAGGATAAGATCGAATGGCTGACCATCGCCGGAAGAAACATCGCGGTGGCAGAGGAGGTTGGCCATGACGTCATTACCTGCTGCAGTGGGTGCACCTCCACCCTCTCCGAAGCCAATCATATCTTGAAGGAAAACACAGAGCTTCGGGAGAAGGTCAATCAACGGCTCAAGAAGGTTGGGAAGGAGTTCAAGGGAACTATCCGGGTCAGGCACATCGTCACCGCCATAAGGGATGACATCGGAATCGATAAGGTTGCGGAGACTGTGACTAAACCCCTCAAGGGCTTGAAGGTCGGAATCCATTACGGTTGTCATCTCTTGAAGCCCAGCGCCATCATGCAGGTTGACGACCCCGATCACCCCGCAATTTTGGCAGACCTGGTGAGAGCAACGGGCGCCGAGCCGGTGGAACACAAGATGGGCCTGCTCTGTTGCGGCAAAGCCTGTATGTCGGATGAGATTCCCGACCGCATGGTCATCGACCTGATTGAATCCATCGAGGCCGTGAAGGCCGACTGTATGGGTCTGATCTGTCCCACCTGCTTTGACGAGTTCGACCTCGGGCAGATAGTCTTGAACCGCAAATATCAGAAGAGCTTTCAGCTCCCCGTAATATACTACTTCCAGCTTTTGGGCTTGGCTCAGGGATTGGAGCCAAAAGAGCTGGGACTGCAGTTCCACAAGATCAAAGCCCAGAGGGTCACAGAAAAGGTGCTGGCGGCCTGAGGATGGTTCATAGTTCACGGTTCATAGTCAATAATTAGTAGTCGATACCTTACGGTTTACGTACACAGCTTCCTATCCCCCCGTCGCTGATTTCCCCTGAGAAGGTCTTTGCCTCTCTTACATGTTGCCTTTCCGCTGTGCCTTTCGGCTCCATTGCGGTGGTTTCGAACCTTAGTTTCACCTCCCTCCACTTTTAGCTTACAGATTATGGGACCAGCAAAAAATCAGCCCCCCTTTTTTACCAGTCCTCGAGTTTCAGCCCCCTCTGTGTCTCAGAGTACAAAAAAGGCACAACCGAAATCGCCTCTCAATAACGAGACGCACTCGATCGTGCCTTCGACTTCCAGGCCCTAATTCTGTACGACAAGGCGACCCACAGCGAGACTGTGGGCCTTTTCAATAGCCGTTATCGGCGCATTTGTTCAAAACTTTAGCTTTTCTCCTCAGCCTCCTGGAGAAGCCCCTCCAGCTTCCGACGCAACTCTCCCAGCTTTTTAGACCTAAAGGCACTTTTGGTCTCCTCCAAGACGTCGATGCTTTCCACTAGGCCCTCCTTTAGTGCCCTCAGCCTGGGGCAATTGAATAAGTGACATACTTTTTGCCCGACATTCTCCAGGGCGATTCCTTCCGTCAGCTGCCGCAAGTCTGACAGGCTGTCGACGATGTTTCTAAACGTGAGTTTGAGGAAAGCATCAACGGGTGCAGAACTTGCCGACCGTGGGGTGGCCCTCAATACCCCCTCAATGCCTGCCACGTCCTTGCGCCAATCCTGCAAGCGTCGTCGTATGCTGCACAGAGTACGATAGACTCGGAAGTTCTTAATCGAAATCTGCACCTGCGATAGCAACTGATCGAAATCAAATGGCTTGACCAAATACGCCACCACCGGCAGTTGAATCGACTGGATCGCAGAATTGAGAGAGGGATAGCCAGTCACCAATATAACTGGCATACCTTTGGCAATATCTGTTATTTCCCGGACGAGCTCAAGTTCAAAGTTGCCTGGCATCTTAATGTCAGCAATCACAACGTCGTAGTCCGCGGAGCGAAGCATCTGGGCGGCGGCGGCGGCATTCGGAACGCACTCGCACTCATATCCCTCCTTGCGCAACAGATCAGCAGTCGAGAGTATGAACGTCTCTTCATCATCGGCAATCAGAATTCGACCCAAATCAGCCATTTTTAACCTCCTTGTACACACCCTCGAGGGGTAGCGTAATCCGGAAGGTAGACCCTTGGCCCACCTCAGTCTCAAAATCAAGAGAACCTGCCATCGCTTCCACTATCCGCTTGGAAACCGAAAGACCGAGACCTAAGCCGCCCGTCGTCAGGTCACTTTTGGCAGTAAAGAAAGGCTCGAAGATCCGCGGGCGGATTTCCTCCGGGATGCCGCTACCTTGATCGGAAATCGAGATGGTTAAGACACCCTCGGCCCTCGCCGCGCCCACTTTGATTATTCCGCCTGGCGGCGAAGCTTCGACGGCGTTCTGAATAAGATTGAACAACACCTGCCGGAGTGAGCTCTCCGGCACGGTGACGGCACCAGATGCAGCGCTGATATCTACTTCGACGCTGATTTCATGTTGACGACAAGAAGGCTCCAGCAACGCAACCACGTCGCCGATGGTGGCATCGATCAGAAAGCGGCGCGCGGACTCTTGCTCTTTATGGTAGAGGTCAAACATCTGACGGACAATGTTGGCAATTCGGTCAATCTCCTTCTCGATCCGGCCCACGTATTCGTAATGTGCGTGGTCCGCAGGGATAGCGTCCTTGATCAGCAGGAACGAGTTCTTGATGCCGCTGAGCGGGTTGTTGATCTCGTGAGCGATGCCTGCGGCCATACCACCAGTAGCCGCCAACTTCTCGCTCTCCCGCAACGCCTCCTCCGCCCGCTTGCGGTCGGTGATGTCTCTGAAGCTGCCGATCATAAAAGCCTTGTCGGCAATT
>JBHIBM010000247.1:0-3495 GCA_046759085.1 Candidatus Zixiibacteriota bacterium | reverse complement strand
AAGCTAGAAGGTCATCTTGCTTACATTCAGGATGTAAATCCAAAGAAAGCCTCCAAACTAAAACAAGAATTTGCCGAAATAGATTGGGCTTCTTGAGCTGATTTTTGTAACTGTTACTGAAAAGCCCCTGCGGAATCAACCGCAGGAGCTCGTTTCTTCAAGCTCTCAGGGTTTGGTTATTTCAACACTCCGTATTTCTTCCCTATTTCGGCGAAGACCTCTATAGCTTTATCCAGGTGCTCCTTGTTGTGGGCCGCAGAGACCTGAACTCGAATCCTGGCCTCTCCCTTAGGAACGACCGGGTAAGAGAAACCGATCACGTAGATTCCCTTCTCCAGCATATCGTGGGCAAAGTCGTGAGCTAATTTGGCATCACCCAACATTATCGGGACGATGGGATGGTCGCCGGGGAGGATGTCAAAGCCGTTGGCGGTCATCTTCTCCCGGAAATACTTGGTGTTCTCCTCCAGCTTATCCCTCAAGGCGGTGGTCTCCTTCAGCATCCCGAAGGCGCGGATGGCGGTGTAGACGATGGATGGAGCCAGGGTATTGCTGAAGAGGTAGGGGCGGCTCCTCTGTCTCAAGATGTCAATAATCTCCTGTCGCCCGGAGGTGAAGCCGCCGGAGGCACCTCCCATGGCCTTCCCCATGGTGCTGGTGATGATGTCGACCCGCTCCTGGACCCCGCGATATTCAGGGCTTCCCCGTCCGGTTTTGCCGACAAAGCCGGTGGCGTGGGAATCGTCAACCATGACCAGGGCGTCGTATTTGTCAGCGAGGTCGCAGATCTGATCCACCTTGGCAACGTCGCCGTCCATAGAGAAGACCCCGTCGCTGGCCACCATTCGCAGCTTCGTATTCTGAGTCTCTTTCAGCTTCTCTTCGAGATCCCCCATATCGTTGTGTTTGAAGCGGAACCTCTGGGCCTTGCAGAGCCGTATCCCGTCGATGATGGAGGCGTGGTTGAGAGTGTCGGATATTATCGCGCACTCGGCATCCAGGAGGGTTTCAAAGAGCCCAGCGTTGGCGTCGAAGCAGGAGGAATAGAGAATGGTGTCATCGGTTCCCAAAAAGCTGGAAATCTGCTTCTCCAGCTCCTTGTGAATATCCTGGGTGCCACAGATGAAGCGGACGGAGCTCATCCCGTAACCGTGTTTGTCCAATCCCTCCTTTGCAAACTCGATCAATTTGGGATGGTTTGCCAGGCCCAGATAGTTGTTGGCGCAGAAGTTCATCACCTCTTCACCGGTCTGAACCTTGATGGCGGCATCCTGCTGGGAGACGATAATCCGTTCGTCTTTGAAAAGCCCGGCGTTTCTGATCTCCTCTAACTCTTTTCTTAAGCTCTCTTTTATCGCACCATACATGATTTCCTCTTCAAATTAATTGAGTTCTTCTTTATCTGGAATGGACTTAGGCTGGAACTCCTCCCGGAAAGAGGACCACCTTCCCGGAGATTTTGGGCCGTTTCATCATCAGTTCGAACCCTTTTTCATACTCCTCTAAAGGCAGTTTGTGAGTCACAATCGGAGAGATGTCCAGCTTTTTGTATCTCAAAAGATTCTTAACCTTAAACCAGGTGTCGAACATCAAGCGGCCGTTGATTCCGAAGATGGTTGCGCCTTTGAAGACCACCCCGTTGTTCAGATCCCAGTTGACCGGCCCGCTGGCCACCCCGAAGGCGGAATAGCGCCCACCCTTGCGCACCAACTTAAAGCCTAAGTCGATCGCTCTTTGAGTCCCCGCCATGTCTAGCACGATATCAACTCCAACGCCCTCGGTGTCCTCCATGACGATCTTCTCGACATCGTCGGTCTTGTCATTTATGAGCACATCGGCGCCGACCTTCTTGGCGATCTCCATTCTCACTGGATGTCGTCCAACCAGATAGATCCGAGCCGCTCCGGCGACGGAGGCCACCGCGGCCGAAAACAGGCCGGTGGGACCGTCGCCGAAAATCAAGACTGTCTTGCCTGTCACCGGCTCCACTAAGGTGCAGTAAACCGCATTCCCCAGAGGTTCCTGGACGCAGGCGAACTCCGGCGCGATGGCTCTGTCGTTGGCCCAGGCGACCTCATCCGGAATGGCGGCATATTCGGCGAAGACCCCATCGCAATCGACTCCCAAGATTTTCAGATTGCCACAAATGTGCTGCTGGCCCGTCAGGCACTGAATGCAGTTGTTGCAGGGGATGTGGGTCTCGGCGGAGATGTAATCGCCGACTTTCAGGCGGGTGACGTTTGCGCCAACCTCAACGACCTCACCCGCACACTCGTGCCCCAGGATCTGGGGGATGTTCTTTATCCGACCTTGAGACCAAGGATCCCACTCGTAAATGTGGACATCGGTTCCGCAGATCGAGGTGGCTATGATCTTTATCAAGACCTCATTCGGTTTTATCTTGGGAACCTTCACCTCCAGCATCTCCGCCCCTGAAGCCTTCTCGGTCTTGACGACCGCTTTCATTTTCTCGGGCATCTATCCCTCCAGGCTAAAATGAGCAAAAATTCCGTTACCTTGTGAATGAGGGTGGCACCAATCTGACAGGTAAGAGAGCTCCCTCAAATTGGCAAATAACATAGCCAAAGTCTGGTAGGTTGTCAAGAGAAAGCCGACCCCGGTATCGCAAATAGCAAACAGTGAATAGTAAATGGTCACAGACCCCCCTAACGCCTATCTACTATCCCCTATCCCCTATTTCCTGTTCCCTGTCTCCTGTTTCGTGATATGACCACTTACCGATACGTGGCGGCGCATAGTTCTCTTCAGGTCTGACAGGATAACAGTGAGGAACGAAAAATCTCCCGACAAGCCAAATCGCCAGCTTCAGTAAGCGCAAACGGGAAACCGATCGCCGGCGGAAACCTCTGGCCAGTTTTTGAGGTTCTGATTTCCAGCATCGGTTTGCGTCAACTGATAAGGGTTAATTTGTGAAAAAAATAACAAAAGACGTTGACAACAAAGGCCTTTTCCGATAGATTGAGTCGAACTGTCTTATCGACTCATCCTGGTGGATGCAATATGGCGATAAAGCCCGACAAGTGGATACGTAGGATGGCGTTGGAACGGGAGATGATTAAGCCTTTCGAGGAGGGTCAAATCCGAAAGGGGAAGGTCTCGTACGGTCTCTCCTCTTACGGTTATGATGTGCGCATCGCCGAGGAGTTCAAGGTTTTTACCAATGTGAACACTGCAGTGGTCGACCCCAAGAACTTCGATCAGAAAAGTTTCGTGGACCTCAAAGCTGAGGTTTGTATCATTCCCCCCAATTCCTTCGTTCTGGGGAGAACTGTGGAGTATTTCAAAATCCCGCGAAACATCCTGACCATCTGCCTCGGGAAATCAACCTATGCCCGCTGCGGCATAATCGTTAATGTCACCCCCTTCGAGCCGGAGTGGGAGGGCTTTGCCACCCTGGAGATTTCGAACACCACTCCGCTGCCGGCAAAGATTTATGCCAATGAGGGAATCGCCCAGGTGATCTTTTTCGAGGCC
>JBHIBM010000246.1:0-3502 GCA_046759085.1 Candidatus Zixiibacteriota bacterium | reverse complement strand
GAAGAAGGGGATCTGAATTGGCTCGTCGGTTCCGGCGATCTGGATGGAGCCGGCCAGAAAGCCGGTTTCCGCCAACATCAGGGACTCGGCGAAAAATTTCCCCAGATAGAAATTGGCGGCGGGTCTCTCCCTCAGCATGATGCCGTTGACGGCGGCGGCATAGGGGAACTGCTCCTGAGTGACGAAGAATATGTCCTTCTCGTTATAGATATCCGGTCGTCCGGCATCCATGTAAGCGGATTTGACCACCTCCTGGGATACCACCATAACCATGGGATAATAGGCGGGGACGATCAGGCGGGACTGATACTCGGCGGTCTTTCTGGCGACCCGGCCCAGGACCGTAAAGGCGGCGATGGTGGCAACCTCGTATGCCTCCCCCAAACCGGGGACGAAGAGGATCGGTTGTCCCATCTCGGTGGCTCTGCCGATGGCCTCGTCGACCGCGTTTATCCCCGCCAGGGGACGAACGTAGAGCTTGCCGCCCCTCCTGGCGTAGGCGATGCTGGCAATCACAACGAGGGAGAACAGCAGCGTGGCCACGAAGACCGATGTTTTCCCGGTGTGAAACCACTGTCCCGAGGGTGTCACCGGCCCGAAGATCTCGGAGGTGGCGCTGTCCGCAAGGCCAATCGCCTGGATTTGGTAATAATAGTCCTGGGAGTTGACTAAAGCGGTGTCCTGATCTGTAAACTCCTTTGTTCCTGCGGGGACACTCCCGACAACTTCAAAAACACCCTGTAACACGGTGCTTCTCAAAATCTCATAAGAGAGCACTCCACCTTCAACCTTTCCGTCATCAGGTGAAAGGTCCCAATTCAATGAAACACTTTTGCCGTGGTCGTTGGGAGTGTCTTGGGCAAAGAGTCCGGTCGGAGGAGAGAGGGGATGGGCCTCTGAATCTGTCAAACGGATACTGAGGAATAGAAGAAGAACCAAGCCAAAAAGAGTCAGCTTGCGGGCAAGCAGGTTGCAGCTTCCCCAAACAGATTCTTTTTGAGAGTGCCCCATCCTCAACTCCCGAACAGAGCGATGAAATACTCTCTCAAAAAGATGATTCTCTGCACCAGCAGGGCCACACGCCCCATGACCGTCAAACCGAAGGAGGCCCCGAAACCGGCCATCAAGGTGTAGATCCCCACCTTCGATAAACCTCCGAAGGTTCCCTTGTGCTCCTTAGAGAAGAAGAAATAGAACAAGGTGCAGGTTACGAAGGTCACCATCAACAGGCTGTTCAGTCCCAGCCAGCTGAACTGCAAGGGCACCACCGTGGCCTGCAGCTGTCTGAAGACGTAGTTGTACATATAGAGCGGGAGTCCCACCCCGGTGCCAACCCCGATGTAGAAGGCGATCGCAATCCTTGATAAGTAGGCCAGCTTCTTGGAGAAGCGAGTCCACATCATTATCCCCATGATGGTGGGCAGTATATAGTGCAGCTTACCCTGCTGAAATATGGGGATCAACACCTTGTCGGTGAAGGTGGTGTGATACAGAAGCATGGTCCAGTAGCCCAAAGCCACCCCAGCCACCAACTGCTCTGCGAATTTGTAGAAGGGATTATCTTTGTAAAGGAACGAGAAGATACACAGCGTCAGAAAGGCCGCCAACCCGTTCCACAGAAGTTCTACCGTCGTCATCTATCTTTTCCTCCAGATAACCTGCAAAGCTTATTTCTTGCTCCGCCGGGAGGCGAAATATCCGATGTTGCTGACTATGATGAAGGCCAAGATGACCACGTGGGTCGTGGTCTGATAGGGAATGCTCTTTAGGCCCTCCCCCTTGTATTCGGTCAAGGCCTCGTATTCGGCCGCTCCCTTTATCCCCGGAATCAAGCCGAAGATCTGTCCGGATTGGAGATAGGGATAGTAATCTGCGGCCATCACCCCGGTGACCCCCAGCGCCAAGGGCATGAAGTAACGCCCGTAGCCGTATATGATCCAGAATTCGGAGCTAGTCCCGGCGCTCAAGGAGATCACCCCCTTCAGATCATCGAAGTTGTGGACATAGCGCATCATCGGGATGGAGTCTATAGGGGTGCCGTAGTAGTCCTGAGGGAAGGGAACCCGGAAATCGACCCCCATCAGCATGATGGTGATGGCGGGATAAGGTTTGTATCCCAGATAGCAGTAGTCGATTCCCGATTCTTTACCGTATTTGGCGGCGACCTCGCTTAAGACCTGCTCCGCCATCCCGGCCCCGAACTGAGACAGGGTCGCTACCACCGGCTTGACGTCCTTGCGGAAGCACTGGTCGAGGATGGCATAGGCCATGGGGTGCAACTCCGCCAGGGAGGCGGGATCATAGTCGATGCCGACGTAGAATCTATCCCCGGGTTCTAAGTCCTCTATGAAGTCGTAGATCCGCCTCACCTCCGGGGTGACGTTGACGGGAACGTGAAAGCTTACCACCGCTGGTATGATTACCGCCACTCCCAGGATCAGATAGACCCAGCGGCGGTCGATATTGAGCATCTTTTCGTGCCATTTCATCTTTATTTCTCCTCTACCGTCGCCGGTTAATCTCTACCCATGTAGGTTCGTTCAATCCCCAGGATGATCTTTATGCAGGTGGCAATGGCCCCCAGGCCGATCCCGATTAGAAGGCCTCGTTTAGCGGCCATATTGGGAACCGAGAGTATCCAACCCACCAACGCCTGATTGGCATCGGAGATCGGACCCAAGGGGATCAGACGGAGCATCACGATGAAGGCGGTTCCTAAGAGCAGGGTCGCGATTACGCTTCTCGCCCTGAAAGCCCGGTAGGCTGCGGAGGCGATGTAGAAGGCCAAAAGGGAGAAGATGGTGGCCTGAATCGGGATCAGGACGTATTCGAACAGCTCCATGTAGAGGCTGCCGGCCATCAGGCTCTCCCGCTTCAGCCCGGTTAGCATCATGATGGCGAAGCCGAACAGGGAGACCCCGGCGAAGAACCTCTCCTTGGGCTTTTTAACCGCCGTCAGCCAGGTCTTTCTCAGGTAGCTCCAGATCCCCAGGGGGAGAGCCAAAATCCCGATCACCATCACCCAGTCCTGTCCGTATTCGAAGAGAAACTCCGATTCATGGCTGGGGATGAAGAACTGAATGACGAACACAATTCCGGAGACCAACACTATATATAAAGGGATTTGTCTACGCACATTAACCTCCAGCTATGAAATCGTGGAAATCAGACTCTTGATGTAACCCCAACCGAAGCTCCAGGTAATGACCGCCAGTCCCAAAAGCGTCAAGAGAATCACCTTGGCGTAATCCTGAGCTTTGACCGGCCCCAAAAGCAGCGCTTCCTTCGAAAGGTAGCCGGAGGCGGCGTAAAGCTCCTCCCCGATCAGGGTATAGTCGGTGGCGGCAACGAAGAAGGGAAGCTGCGCCAGCTGGTCGGTTCCCGAGATCTGGATGGCACCGGTGATGGCCCCGGTCTCGGCCAAGATCAGCGATTCCGCGTGGAAGATGCCCATGTAAAAGTTGGTGGCGGTCTGTTCCCGGATCATGAGCCCACACACCGC
>JBHIBM010000245.1:0-3505 GCA_046759085.1 Candidatus Zixiibacteriota bacterium | reverse complement strand
GTGCCAGCCGGTGGCAGTGTCCTCGGTAGTAAAGTAAATCGAGTCCGTTTCAGTTCCAACCGCAAGAAGTGTCGCTGAGCTGTCCACAATGAACTTATAGTGTCCCTGGAAATTGACTACAATGCCGGGCTCAATTACCAGCGTCGATTCCGGAGGCACCCGTATTTCTCCGATCACATTGTAGGGGCTGTTCTCCCTCCTCCAGGTGCCCCATTGATCCCCGGAAACGTCAACAGCGCTGGCAGTCAGCGGAAAGCATATCAGTGTTGCCAGCAGCAGAGTAAATACAGTGCGAATTTTGACCTCCTGAGAGTAAGGTTTATTTGTCCTGACTGCTGCTCACTCTCCCTAGGAAATTCTTGATCCTGCTAATAGTATAGGACTTCAACGGCTTTTGTCAAGCAAAAACCGGGCCTTGTAGCTGAAGAGTTGCTGCGTGTCAGTTATATGAGGCGGAGAAGTCCTTTGATCTACCTTGAGGATTACCAGGATTTGTCCCGATACACCATTCGACCTGCCAGGAATGTAGCTAATACCCTGACTTTGTCGATCTCCTCGGGGGGTATCTGAAAAATATCATCGGAGAGGACTACCATATCTGCAAATTTGCCCACTGCTAAGCTCCCCTTGACGTCGTCTTCTCCAGTGGCCTGTGCAGCCCAAGTTGTGAAGCCGGCAACCGTCTCGGAGACTTTCAGTCTCTCCCGAGGATACCACGGGCCTCTGGGATCACCTAGCTTTTTCCTGTTGACGGCGGCGTAGATTCCCTCCAGAGGGTTCAATGTCTCAATCGGGGCGTCGGAACCGAAACAGAGAAGAGTGCCACTCTTCAGAAGAGACTTGAAGGGATAGATAGTCTTGCATCTGGAGCCCCAATATCTTTCGGCGGTATCACGGTCGGCAAGTAAGTGGGAGGGCTGCACCGAGGCGATTATGTTACTCTCTGCGAACCTGGGAATGTCCTGTCTCCTGAGAAGTTGAGCATGTTCAATTCCCGGTCTGAGTTTTCTCCTGGCGAATCCCCCCTTGTACTTCTCAAATACAGAAATCACATTGTAGTTAGCTTTATCCCCGATAGCGTGGACAGTTACGCTCAGATTGGATTTGACCGCTGTCTCGACCATGGATTCAAGTTCCTTTCTGCTGGTGACCTCGACGCCGAAATCATCTGGTCTCCCCTCATAAGCCTCGAACATTAAGGCGGTTTGTGAACCGAGGGCACCGTCGGCGTAGATTTTCACGGGGCCGATTCTCAAAAACTCGTCTCCGTAGCCGGTGGAGAGTCCCAGGGAGGAGGCAGACTCCAGATGCTCTTGGGGGACCATCTTATAGACCCGCAAATCCAGTTTTTTCTCGGAGAGCAATTCCTGCCAGAGGGACAAAGCCTCCTCATCTTCCTCGCAATCGTGGATGCCCACTACCCCTTGCCGGTGAGCACGTTTGATCGCCTCCAGCAAGGCCTTTTTGAGGACATTCCGAGTCGGTTTCTTAACGTGAGGGTCTAGGAGCAGACAAGCGTTTTCGTGAAGAATGCCGGTTGGTTCACCTTTGGGGTTATGGATAATCAGACCCCCCTCCGGGTCTGGAGTATTGCGGTCGATCTTCGCCACCTCTAACGCCAGGGAGTTGGCCCAGATGGTGTGTCCGTCTTTACTGCGTAAGAGAATTGGATTCTCGGGGAGGATGTTGTCCAGATGGGCTTTATTCGGCACATCGATATCTCTCCACAGGTTCTTGTTCCAACCCCGACCCAAAAGCCATACCCCGGGTGTGAGTCTTTCCCCGGCTTCCTTGATTTTCCCTAAAACCTCTTTGAAATCGCTGATGCCGTCTAAGTTCACCCTCTTCAGAGAGAGAGCCCAGGAGAGAAAATGGAGGTGACAGTCGGTGAAAGCGGGGATTACGGTTTTCCCCTCCAAATTGATCTTCTCTGTCTTCATATTGGCGAGCCTCAGAGCTCCTTTGCTTTCCCCTAAATAGACAACCTTCCCCTCGGATACGACTAAGCTCTCCTCGGGCCGAGCGGCGAAGGGATGAGGGTATATCTTCCCCCCGCAGAGGATTAGGTCAACTTCAGGTTTTTGCATTATTGAATTGGCTTTCACCTAACTTCTTATGATCAATGACGACTAAACTCAAACCGCAAATTAATGGAGAATTGACCTCTTGGCAAGCAGTTGTCAGGATTTGAATATGAGAACTGGAAAAAGTAGAGGAAGAGCAGCAGGCCGGTTACAAGTCCGTGACCTGGGATGCCGCGGAGGTTTCCTCCGGGGTCTACTTCTACAAGCTCACCGCCGGAGACTGCACCGAGACCCGGAGGATGATGCTGGTGAAGTGAGGTGCCCGTGCTGTCGAATGCCCACATTCGACAGTCTACGTCAGATGTAGACATCTGACGCCACACAGAATGTTGGGCGGTGAATTCATCACCGCCCTTTCTATATGAAGCGCGTCAGCTCTGTCTCTCTCCGCTGGAGGCCACAAGGATGGTTACCAGTTCTGGATTGGCCTCTAACTCTGGAGAATGGAAAAGGGGCTGGAACTTCGTAGAGTCTAAGCCTTCCAGCCAATGGGAGGCGTTGCGGTCGTCTCTCAAGAGGGTCTGCAGTATATTCTCGTAGAACGGGTCATCTTTAGCTTTCTTGATCCAGAAATCGCGGAGGCGATGGTCCTTTGCCGGCGCAGGAGAGGAGGAGCCTGATGGAGAGAAGAAAGAAGATGCCGAGTCTTCGCGGGAGCATCACGAATCGGATTTCAGCAACCGTGTCTGTAAATTTTTTCCCTTGACAGGTCGAAAGAAAAATAGGTATTTAATGTAGTTAATGAACCGGCGCCCTAGCTCAGTTGGTAGAGCAACGGACTGAAAATCCGTGTGTCCGCAGTTCGATTCTGCGGGGCGCCATCTCAAAAAACCGCCTCTTAGAGGTGGTCTTTTATTTGAGCCTGGCAATTATCGCCTTGCAGAACTCCGGCAAATCCTCCGGCATCCGAGAGCTTATGAGATTGCCGTCGACAACACAGGGGGCATCGACATATTCGGCGCCGGCGTTAATCAGGTCGTCCCTGATTGCATGAAAGCAGGTCGCCTTCTTGCCCCTCAAGATGTCTGCGGAAATTAGAACCCAGCCAGCATGACAGATGAAAGCGACCGGTTTGTGCTGACTATTCATCTCCCGCACAATAGCCAGGACCTTCTTGGAGCGTCTCAACTTATCCGGCGCATAGCCTCCGGGGACCACCAGAGCATCGTAACGATCGGGACTAACCTGGTCGAATGAAATCTCAGCGAAGACCGGGTAGCCGTTCTTCCCTTTGTATTCACCTTTCCTGGGGCCCGCGACGGTGACCTCTGCCCCCTCCTCGGTCAATCTAAGCTTGGGATACCAGAGTTCCAAATCCTGATAGAGGTCTTCAACCAGTATCAGAACCTTCTTACCTTTCACTCCAGCTTCCTCTTCCACTTGGTTCCCTCTTTGGTGTCTTCCAACACGATTCCCTTTTT
>JBHIBM010000244.1:0-3551 GCA_046759085.1 Candidatus Zixiibacteriota bacterium | reverse complement strand
TCCCGAGGGTGTCGTGGGCCCCGGTGGTGGAGCTGGTTCTCTCCACATCTGAAAGAAAATACTTCAGGGTAGCGAATATACCCACCAATCCGCCTGCCATCACCAGAACCCAGACCATTCCTTTGGCCTTCTCCAGACGATTGATGTTCAATCCCACCACGAAATAGGTCAGAGGTAACCACCACTTCTGCCACTCGGAGGCACTGGCTTGATAATTCTCTGAGAAAACAATCGACAGCAGTCTTAAGACCATGAAGAGTAAGATCGGGTAGAAAAGCGGCAGCTTCACAAGCTCCCGATAGCCGCCAATAAGAACAAGCACTCCGGTGGAAATGAGAAGTATGGTCAACAGCGTCTGCGAAAACGCTACCGTGAACACTAAAGAGAGACCGAATAGGAGCAATAGAAAGTAGTTGAGATCTAAAAGTCTTTGAACGACCTTTGTCATCGTTTATTCAGCAGACTAAGATAGACCTGTTCAGTGCAAAGGCTGAAACGAGCCAGGTTGAACTCCTGCTCCACCAGGAGTCGACTGCACTCCCCGAAACGCCTCCTCAAATCTGAATCGAAAAGAAGCTTCTCGATGGCCGCCGCCATCTTTTCCGGCCTACCCGGAGGAACGACATAACCGTTGACCCCATCCTGAACCGTCTCCGGAACAGCGTTGATGTCGGTGCCCACCACCGGCAGGGCAAACGCCATGTATTCCAAAGCTTGTCGACATATTGCCTCGGAGCCGACCGAGGCTATCACTCCGATGTCCAGGATCTCTAAAAGCTCCCTCACATCTTCGACGACCCCCGTGAGAATGAAGCTCTCACTATAGCCCAATTTGTCGACCTGCCTCTTTAAATCGGAGAGGGTCAACTGAGCATCTCCACCGGCAATCAAGAACCTGACCTCCGGGAATCTCTTGACCACCATCCCGGCTGCTTCAATGAAATCGAAGTGCCCCTTAACCGGCGAAAGCCTTCCCAAAAGACCAACCACGATGCAGTTCTCATCGACACCGTATCTCTGGCGCAGGGATGCTCTCTGTCCGGTCAGCTTGAACTCTTCTTGGTCGATTCCGAGCGGTATCAGGTTGACCCGATCTTCGGGCATATTAAGGTGATCGAGATAGCTTTTTCGCAAA
Organism: Candidatus Zixiibacteriota bacterium; assembly: GCA_046759085.1. Classification (GTDB taxonomy): domain Bacteria; phylum Zixibacteria; class MSB-5A5; order DG-27; family DG-27; genus DG-27. The sequence continues at coordinate 2,416 of JBHIBM010000244.1, read as the reverse complement.
GCCTGATTCGCAGCGATGACGGTGTCGGTGCCGTGACGATTGAGCCACTTACAGAAAACACTGTTTCTTGGAGGACGAACATCGCCGCGCGTTCTCACTATCGGCAACCTCAAGCCGTTCAGACTTCTTGTCAGAGCGCTTAAGGTATGACCCTCCCCACGATGGACATTGATAACCTCGATCTTTCTCTTCATTAACAGATTCTTCAAGCTGAAGATATTCTGTACAAACTGAAACGGGTTCCTTGTCGAAAGGTCGATCTCCTCGAAAACCTCCAGCCCCTTTTCTCTCGCCTCTCTGGTCGGAGGACTATCGGGGTCACCAACGACCAGGAGGTTATGTCCCCGGCGCGCTAAACCCAGAGACAGAGTCACGGCATAGTGGGCACAGGCGTTATACCAGCGGACGTTTATTACCTGGAGTATATTTAGCTTAGCGGAGGGCACTTAAGGAAAAGCGTTTGGAGAACTGAAATCCCCCCGAGGGTCGGGTCCATTGGCCTTCACCCCGGATGGAGCGAATTTTCTAAGCTCCGGTAAACTCTCGATTAAATTCTCGCAGACGGCATAGACCTCTTCAGCGGAGATCCTATCCAGGCAGGAGAGTTCTTGGCAGGAGTGCTTTCTCTTGTTGCAGTCTTCGCAGAGCGGCAATCCCTGCAGATAGAGATGCCTTTTCGGATCAGGGAAGGTCCAGCTTACGGGATCGTGAGGCCCGTATATCGTCACCGTGGGCAGACCCACCGCCACTGCAATGTGCTTGGTGCCGTTGTCGTTGCCGAGATGAAGATGGCAATGGGTCAGGATTGCCCCCAGTTCCACAAGGTTCGCGGTGCGGGGCGAGAGAAACACCCCTTGAGAATCTGACAACTTGCTGAGCTTCTCCGCGACCTGCCTCTCTCCCGGCCCCCAGGTGATTACGATCTCGGCACCGTATCTATGACGTAGTCTTCTGATGAGTTCGGCATACCTCTCAAGAGGCCAACGGTTGAAATGTCGCCTGCTGGTCGGGGAAACCGAGATTAAGAAATCCTCCCTTGTTAGCCCCATCTCCCTCAGAGACCGGTCTGCATACTCCTCCGACTGCCTGTTCAGGAAGAGGTCCAAGGTGACTCCATCGACTTCGACGCCCAAAGACTTCAAGAATTCCACCCTCTCCGCGGCTGCGTATGCTTTTCTCGAGGAGTGTTCAAATCTCAGATTGTAAAAAAGTCCCCGTCCGTGGTGACCTACTCCGATTCGATATTTGGCTCCGGAGGCGAAGGTGTACCATCCGCTGCGCGGGTTGCTCAGAAAATCAATCACCACATCGAAGCGATGCCCCCTTATCTCGAAAACCTTCTTCAGCTGATGGGCCCAGTCTCGAGACCTCTTTTTATCTAAGGTAATCACTCCGTCTAAGAATGGATTCTCTGAAAAGAGGGAGGCAGATTCGAGCTCGGTGAAGAAGAAGAGCTTCATCTCCGGAAAACTCCTCCGCGCTGCTCTAATCGCCGGCGTGCACATCAGAGCATCCCCTATCCTGCGAAGCTGAATCATCAAGACCTTCTCGGTCCCTTTCAGGGTGAGCTTTCTCAACCTCCTCGCCTCTTAGAGATTAAACTGCATTTCGTAAAGCTTCTTGTACAATCCCCCCAACTCCAGCAATTCTTGATGTCTTCCCTGCTCCACAATTCTTCCCTGGTCGAGCACGATTATCCGGCTGGCATGTCGAATCGTCGAAAGCCGATGGGCAATGACGAAGCTGGTGCGTCCCCTCATCATGTTCTCAATCGCCTCCTGAACCAGAATCTCGGACTCCGAATCCAGGGCCGAGGTGGCCTCGTCGAAGATCAGAATCGGAGGGTTTTTCAGTAATGCTCTGGCGATGGCCAAACGCTGTCTCTCCCCTCCGGAGAGTTTTACGCCCCGGTCGCCGATGGAAGTGTCATATCTCTCGGGCAGTTGCTCGATGAACTGCGCCGCCTTGGCGATTCTTGCCACCTCTTTGATTGCCTGCAGTTGCACTCCATCGGAACCGTAGGAGATATTGTTCTTGACGGTGTCGTTAAAGAGTATCGTCTCCTGGGTCACGATCCCCATCAGACGCCGCAGCTGAAAAATGTCCACCTCTTTTATGTCGATCCCGTCGATTTCGACTCTCCCCCTCTGGGGATCGTAAAACCGAGGCAGAAGATCAACCAGGGTGGTCTTTCCCGCCCCCGAGGGACCGACGATGGCGATCACTTCACCGATCTTAACAGTGAAGCTGACATCCTCTAAAACCGGGTTTTTAGGGTCATAGCCAAAAGTGACATCCTCAAACCTTATCTGCTCCCCGGGAGCATCGAGAACTGTCGGACTGACCGGTGTAATGATAGTTGGTTGGGTGTCGACGATGTCGAAAATCCTTTTGCCGGCAGCCAGCCCCTGCTGAA
>JBHIBM010000243.1:0-3558 GCA_046759085.1 Candidatus Zixiibacteriota bacterium | reverse complement strand
TCCAAGATATCTTCAGAGAGGTCTTCAAATTCTTTGTCCACTTTGACTCCTGTATCCATATGAGCACAACTCTATTTCGAAGATGGAACGATGTTCGATCAAGCTTTCGAAGAGGCGGTCAGGGCGAGTTTCTGGACTGGCTCACCTGCCGGGCCTGATACATGAAGGCCTCTAGACGCATCAGCTCCTTGGTCTCCTCCTGTCCCTCGTAAGCGATGTTGAGCCAGGGGACCTCGGGAAATCTCTCTTGGACCTTCTTCGACAGGCCGGCGACGATATTTCCGGGCATGCAGGTGAAGGGCATCGCGTTTATCACTCCACAAGCTCCGGAGTTGAGCATCTCGATCCCCTTCCCGACGGTGAGGATGGCCTCGCCTCCCACGGAGTCGGGCAGATAAGGGTGAGCCAACCTCAGAAGTTTTCCGGTGGGCTGGTCGGCGTAATCCTTCAGGTAGGGCTTGAAGGGCCTGGACAGCCGCTTCTTTATGTTCATCTGTAGAAGCTCCTGCAGGTAGCCGGAGAGGAAATCCCGGGACTTGCGGAGCTTCCAGCTGTCCCGCCTGTACATGTGGGAGGTGTAGAATATCCACTCGCAGACATAAGATAAGTAAACCTCCCCGCCCAGAGATTCAATCTTGTCGACCAGATGATTGTTAGCGAAGCGATTGTTGCGGATGTATATCTCTCCGATGACAGCGATGAGGGGCTTTCTCTCCTCGTCGGTGGCAATCTGACTGAAGTCACCGGCGGCCTCTCTCAACACCTTCTTCCAATCAGCTCCAACGCGGGAGGCCAGATACAGCTTCTCCAGATAATGATGATAGGCCTTCTGGCTCTCCCCGGGGCTTTTCTCATAGGGACGCAGCCGCAGGAGGGTCTGGCGCATGATGTCGGCCGCCATCAAAGCCTCGAAGCCCCGACGACGGGTGCTTCTCCCCACGGAGGTCATATAGTCATATCCATCTTTGGAACTGGGGGAGAGAATCATCACCTCCGGAAGGCCGAGCTCTTCCACGACCAGTCGGTGAAGCTGGTGATACTGCCCGAAACGACAGGGTCCCGCCGCCGCCGGCATGAAGAAGGCGACCTCCTCCGGGTTGGGTTTCTCCACCAGGAGGAACTTCACCAGATCCCCGGTGGTGAGAACCGCGGGGTAGCACTCTCGACCGGAGGTGAATTTCCTCCCCAATTGCAGCGATTCCTGATCGGTCTCCGGAAGGACCTCCGCCTTCACTCCGCAGGATTGCAAAACCCCTGTGAAGAGCAGGGCGTGGTCGGACATGTAGGGCACCAGGATGGTTCTTTTCGACAAACTCCGGTTGACGTTGGGAGCTGTGGTTTTCCTCCGGGCTCGATGATCACCCTCGGGCTTGTAGTTTTTGAGGCTATCGAGAAAGGCCTCGCAGCGGGTGAGGATTCCAGCGTCGGCGGTGTGCTCGTCAATCTCCAACTGCAACAGAGGCTTGCCCTCCATGGCCTTCTTCAAGTGGTGGGAAATGAAGGAATCAGGCCCACAACCGAAGTTGGTGACGTGAATCGCAAAAAGCCTTTTGTCTCGCCTGATGAAGCGCGCCGCCGCCAGAAGCTTCTGCCCGTAGTTCCAGTACATGTTTATCCCTTCGGGCTCCTCTTCTTCTCCCCCTAAGGGCAGAAGGTCCATCGGGATCACCGACATCCCCAGCCTTGACAGTTTCTTGGGGAGATCCAGGCTCAAACGCTCGTCGCATACGTTGTAGGGCCGACCCAAGATCACCAAAGCCCGCTCGGAATCTCTCAAGGACCTTAAAAAATCTTGCCCCGCCTCCCTGTTTTTCCTCTCGAATCGGGCTTGAAGTCTCCAGGCTGACTTCAGAGCCGATCTGATCTCCTCGGCCGATGAATTCAATTCTTTTCGCAAATCGAGAAGCTCCCGGAGGAGGAAATCGAAACCATATCCGAAGTGTAACATCGGGGAGAGGAGCTTAGCTCCCATCGCCTCAAAGAGAGTTGTCTTCAGCAAATGAGGGAAAGCCTGCACGAAAGGACAGGCATACCCGCCGCGGTCGCCCTTCTCGAAGCTTTTGACGTTTATCACCGCGGGAACAAAGAGAAGATCTATGTCTCTATTCAAAAGAGTCCTCGCCTGTCCCAGGGCAAGCTTCATGGGGAAGCAGACCTCGGAGGTGGCAGATTCCACACCCGATCTGATGATCTTGTCAGTGGTGGGGTCGGAGAGCACCATCTCCAAACCCAAGGCCTTAAAGAATTCGCTGAAGAAGGGGAGAAGTTCCCAGAAGAAGAGCAACCTGGGGATTCCAATCCTGCCCTTGAGGGTCCGGGAGGCAACATTGCCAGCTTCGATGTTCCTGAGGTTCTCGGTGAGGTTCAGACTGCGGGCCGGAAAGAGGTTCTTCACTTTTCTTCTGGGCTTCTCGGAATCTCCGACCTCGTAGCGCTCACAGCGCCCACCGTAGGAGAGAGGTTTTTCTCCTTCGACCTCCACCCTGCGGATTAGACAGAGGTTGGGACAGTGGTGACACTCAAACGTGGACAGTCGGTAATCTCTCTCCGACAGATCAAAGCCCTTGAATTTGGTCGGCTTGTCTTTTATCTCCTCCATAGCCAAGATGGCGGCCCCGATGGCGCCGGTGAGGTCATGGTGGGGAGGCACCGTAATTTTTTTGTCCAGCACTCTTTCGAAGGCCGCCACCACCCCCCTGTTCCAGGCCACACCTCCTTGGAAGAAGATCTTGTCGCCGATTTTTCTCGGGCCTACGACTTTATTCAAGTAGTTCAGGACGATACCGTACGCTAACCCCGCCACCAGATCCTCTTTCTTGGCGCCGCTGTGCTGGTGGGAGACGAGGTCAGATTCCATGAAGACGGTGCACCTCTCACCGCACCCCACCGGGCTTTTGGCGCCGAGGCAGAGTTTTCCGAACTCCTCTTCGATCTTGATGCCTAGTTTTTCCGCCTGCTCTTGAAGGAAGGAGCCGGTTCCGGCGGCGCAGGCCTTGTTCATCTCGAAATCGATTACGGCGCCGCTTTTCAGGGAGATATATTTTGAGTCCTGGCCCCCGATCTCGAAGATAGTATCGACAGTGGGGTCGATCGATAAGGCCGCTTCGGCCTGGGAGGTGATCTCGTTTCTGATGACATCCGCTCCCACGAAGTCGCCGGCCAGATAGCGCCCGGAGCCGGTGGAGCCCACCCCCCTGATGGTGGCCAAATCTCCCACCTGTTCACTGACCTGCCTTAAGCCCTTCTTGACCGCCTCCAGAGGCCGCCCGGCGGTCATCAGGTATGAGCGTGCCAGAACGTTCTTCTGGCGGTCGATTATGACCAGGTTGGTTGACAGCGAGCCGACGTCGACTCCCAAAAACGCCTCCACCTTTTTTCCATTGAGGGGTGAGACCTTGGAGGTCAAGTGGTAAAATTTATTCTGCGGGAAGGAGAAGACCAGCCTGGGGTGGGGACAGTGTCCGTCCCCGTCGAGCTCTAGAATCTCCTTCAACTGCTCGTGGTCGTAGACGGAGAAGTGGCCACGGCCCTCCTTCATCCTCAAGAGGACGGCGCCTA
>JBHIBM010000242.1:0-3570 GCA_046759085.1 Candidatus Zixiibacteriota bacterium | reverse complement strand
TTCCAGGCATACTCCAGGGCCAACTCAAAATCTATTATCGGCAGAGTTCCGATCTTTAAGTGTCCCCCGATCATGGTCATGTTTTTGGATAGGGCCGAGGTGGGGTCGATCTCCTTTATGAAGCTGTCGAGGTTGTCGTTCTCCAGTCCCGCAACCATCCCTCCCCGAATTCCGAACCCCAGACCGGTGATGGCATAGGAGGTGGTCGCCGGAATGAGAAACAGTATAGCCGCTAAAACCGTGATCCTCTTCATCCTGCCTCCAGTTTGATTGAGTGGTTATGTCTCGCCGATTTATCCTCTTATCTGAATGAACGCCAGCATTCTTCCCACCTCTTTCCCTTCCACCCGATATGAAAAAAACATCTCCCTCTCACAAGAGGTGCAATTTGGAACTGAAAATATGTTATTTTCAGAGAGTCCGCAAGTTGTAAGTTTACTCCTGGTGATGGCCCTCAGGTCAAGATGAAGTCTACCTTCCCGAATCTCGCTGGAATCCTCCGGAAAGAGGACCGCCACCTCGGGGGTGACCTGGTAGCAACACCTCCCTATAGATGGCCCCAAAAGAGCCTCGACTCGATCCGCAGAGCAGTTGAAGTTCAGGCTGAGACACTTGACACAGTTCTCGACAATTCCCGCGACTAACCCACGCCAGCCTAAGTGCGCAAGTCCAATCGCGGGAACATCTGTATGGTATAGATATAAAGGCAGACAGTCCGCAACCGAGACTGTCAAGCAGACATCGGGACGGTCTGTGACCATAGCGTCGCTCAGAGGAGTGACCTGGGGATCTGTCCCTTCCGCTATCAGACTTACAATCGAAGAGTGGGTTTGGACAGGGGTAATGACTTTCGTGCCCTTAGGGAGGAGAGACACCAGTCCCCCGGAAAAGACTGCATCCCCGTTTCTGAGGCTCATTCCACAGATGACCTTGCCGCCTCCGAGAATCTTGGAGAAGTCCATGTACCGTCCCCCCTCTGGCAAATGCCTGATTTCGCCTGCGAGTAAGTTCAACTCACGCCCTCACCAGATTCAAACCCTTCAGATTGTGCCGACTCCAAAACGAAATCGCACACTCTATCGAAAACAACCTCCGGAAGCACTCGATCCATGCAGTTGAAATACTCACACTTCTCGCCCCGACAGTCATCACACGCCTCTATCGGCGGCTTGAAGACAGTGTGGTTCTCGCCCAGCGGTCCCCAACGGGTTTCGCTATTCGCCTTGGTGGGACTGAAAATCGCTATCACCGGCAGACCCACCGCCGCCGCCAGATGCATCGGGCCGGTAGAATTGCCGACAAAAAGGGTCGCTTGCTTGTAGATGCCAGCCAAGGACCGCAGATCTGTCTCCTTCGGCAGCGAAAATACCGGAAGCGACACTAACCTCAAGAAGTACTTCACCAGATCTTCCTCCCCCGGTCCCCAGCTTACAAGAACCTGAACTTTGGCTTTCTCCACAATCAGATCACTCAACTCCGCAAACCTCTTCGCCGGCCATCTCAGGGAGGAGCCCGCACTGCCGGGATGCATCATTACGAGAGGACGGTCGAAGTCCACGCCAAGCTCATTCAGAGTCGCCTCCGCCTCTTCGAGTTCCTGCGGTAGCAAGTAAACCTCCGGCAGCGGTTTCTCAAGCTTCTCCGAATCTATCCCCAATGGACGCAGAAGCCCCAAATTGTAGTCGGATTCATGTTTCAGGTTATGTTTGCGATGCTCATAAACTTTGAAATTGAAAAGAAAAGAGTAAGCGCGATAACCAGTCCCGATGCGAATCGGGATATGAGAAATGAAGGTCAAAAACGCCTCTCTGCAGGTGGGATGTAATATTATGGCGACGTCGTATCGATTTGCACGTAGTCTCTTTCGCTGGGAGAAGGCTCCCCTGCTCGAACGGGGTTCATTTTCAGAGACGCAAGGAACTGCTTCACTCAAATCGGGGTGGTTCTGTAGAAGAGGGACAATATTCGGTTGTACCAACATATCTACTTTCAAAGCGGGAAACTTCCTTTTCAGGGCCGTCGCCACCGGAAGCGAGAGCAATACGTCCCCGATATGGTCGGTGCGAATTAGAAGAACTCTCTCGTCTCCCCTGAGCCTGAATCTTCTCATTCAGCATTCCTGCTTAAGAGCCAGAGCTTGACATACTTGGTCATTACGTGAACTGAGGAGAAAGAAGCCAGCAGAAAACCGTACAGACCATCCAGAAAACCTCTTCTGAACACAAAGACCTTCACGAATGTCGCGACGGGACGAAACAGGACATCACCCACAGAAGCGACTCTCCCTTCCTCGTGCAACTCCTGAGCTGAGAGGCTGGTGTAACGGTTCATTTTCTTGAGGTAGTGCTCCAGGTCGGGATCGGAATAATGCAGAAGCTCACCTTCCAGACGTCCGGCTCTGCCCGTCAGCGAGAGTGACTCGTGAACTTTTCTGTCTTCGAAGCGACCTTTTCCCCTCTTGAACAACCTTAACACGTAGTCAGGATACCACCCCCCGTGTGACATCCAGTGTCCCAAAAACATCGACCGCCGGGGGATGTGGTAACCATCAAATGCAGGTGGGTCGGATTTCAGAAGGCTTTGGATTTCAGACCCAAGGTTTTCACTCACCACCTCATCGGCATCTAAAGAGAGCACCCAATCACAGCTGGCAGCCTCCAAAGCTCTCTGCTTGGCTTTCCCGAAACCTTCCCATTCCAACTGAATTGTCTTGGCTCCACATTCTTTGGCGATCTCCAAAGTCCTGTCGACGCTGCCGGTATCGGCAACAACCAACTCCTCGGCCCACTTGACCGACTCCACACAGCGGGGAAGGTTCGCTTCCTCATTCAGGGTGATGATTATGACCGAGAGCGTCAGCATATGCTACGATGTCAGCCTCAGGCTGATCCGCCTTGAGGGGAACCGTTGAGAGCCAGAATCGTCCAGAAAAACATGCTAATGATAGGGTCTGACAGAACCACCGCAAACATCCCCATAATGAGGAGCGAAATCACCGTCAACATCTTTCCGAGAGCCAGGCCAGGTAAGAATCTCTCATCCGTGCTGCGTTTCTTCCGGTATTGCCGCAAATCGAACCTGAAGCTTCGAACCAAAATCCAGAGAAGCACCAACAAACTAAGATAGCCAGAATCCAACGCAATCTCAAGATACAGATTGTGCCAGTTGCCGATCTTCTTATCGATCAACTGCTCCCGGTATTCCGGCGAAAAGGTGAAATCGAAGCTAGAGGCGCCATGTCCCCAGGGGGGAGCCTCTTTTAAGACTTCAAAACCGGCTCTCCAGAGGATATCTCTCTCGCTGGAAAAGAGGGGATTCGAGAGAGTGAGCCGATCCTTGATAATCGGAGGGCCCGCCGCCCAGAGGACGACGAAAACGACGATCAGGGCCCCGAACACTAACACTAGTTCTCTCTTCTTGAGGAAACCAACCGCCGCCGCGACGATAAAGCAGGTCAGATAGGCGGCCCTCGCAAAGGTCAGAATGAGACCGGACAGGAGTGGCATGAGCACGATCGCTTTCGATTGTCTCCAGAGCGGTTTAGGGTTGACCGCTATCTGGGAGAGCAGC
>JBHIBM010000241.1:0-3594 GCA_046759085.1 Candidatus Zixiibacteriota bacterium | reverse complement strand
CTGCCGACTTTCTTGCATCAAGAGACTCTGCGATTAGTAATCTTTGGCGGAAAGGGCGGCGTCGGAAAAACGACCTCAGCCGCGGCTACAGCAATGTATCTCGCCCAGTCCGATCCAGACAAGAGGATCGCGATCGCCTCCAGTGACCCAGCACACTCCTTGAGCGACAGCTTCGATTGCCCGGTGCGAAGTTCCCTCACGCCAGTAAAAGGGATGGATAACCTCTGGGCTATTGAGATGGATCCGGCATCTCTGCTTAAGAGATTTCGGGATGAATATAAAGCCGCTATAGGGACACTCAATGACATGTCTTTCTCTTCTGACCAGGCGGATGTAAGAGACTTCCTTTCCTTGAAATTGCCCGGTATGGAAGATATGATGATCTTACTTGAGATCGCAAACTTGCTTAAGGTCGGGACATTTAGACCCTACAAATATGATCTAGTTATTCTAGATACTGCGCCGACCGGACATACCCTCAGATTGCTCTCCCTGACCGAGAAGGTGCTCGAGTGGATAGAGCTTTTCCAGATGTCGTATGACAGGCATCAACGCTATGCAGGGGGGCTTGCCGGGCTGGGAATGTTCAAAATGCGTAGAAATCCAGCCCGCCCTCGCCCCGGAAATGTGCGAGGGTTTCTGGACGCACTGTCCGAGAATCTCAGAAAGATACACGATATTCTTGGAAATCCAGAGAAATGCGAATTCGTTCCGATGACCATACCTGAAGAAATGGGCATAGCAGAGACAGGGAGACTTTTTCTTGACTTGAGAAAGAGGGACATTGTTGTCAGAAACATCATCGTAAATCGGGTGCAGACCGTGAATCAATGTGTCTTCTGTTCAAACAGGAGAAAAGAGCAGGAAAAATATCTTGAAGAGATCCATAAGAAATTTGCCAGTTATAATCTCATCAATGTACCAATATTCCCTCACGAAGTACGTGCAAAAGAAGCTCTACTGCGGTACGCCAAAGCTTTAATGGGTGAGCAAGGGAGAAAGGGAGAAAGGGAGAAAGGGTGCTCCCCCGCTCCCCTGTTCACTTCTGACCCAATGCCAGAAATCCGGGGCACAGATTTACAGTTCCTGATCTTTAGCGGAAAGGGCGGGGTTGGGAAGACCACAGTTTCTGCCGCCACAGCTTTATACATGGCCGAGAAAAATCCTGACAAAAAAATACTCGTTATCTCCCTTGACCCAGCCCATTCCTTATCGGACAGTTTTGCTCTCCCGATGAAGTTGTCCCAATCGGAGATGTAGCTAATCTCCACGGTTTAGAGATAGATGGCGAGAAAATATATGAAGACTTCAAAAGAGAATATACGGAAACCATAGAAGAGGCCTTCAGAACGTTGAGGGAGAGCGGCAAATATATAGGTGGCAGAACACACAAGCTAGTCTTTGACCGAAGAGTCATGCTGCGATTTGTCGATTTTTATCCCCCCGGGATAGAAGATGTGCTTGCCATGGAACAGATTATAGGGTCGGTAGTGGAAAAGAAAGAATACGACGTCATTATTCTTGACACAGCGCCTACCGGACACCTGCTGAAGCTTTTGGAAAACCCAGAGCTAGTCAGGGAGTGGATGAAAACCAGCTCCGAGGCCATGCTGAAATATGGTAGAGAGATACAGCTTGACAATCTAGAAAAACTAGCTGAGAGAATACTAAACGCGCATATAATCACACGCAAGATGCAAAAACTTCTTACAGATCCTGAACGGAGTGCATTTGTAGCTGTAACTATCCCCGAGGCCATGAGCATACTTGAAACAGACGACCTCCTTGACAGCATCCGACGTCTTGGCATACAAACTTACTCTGTCATTGTTAACATGGTCATCCCACCAACTACTGAGTGCGATATATGCATACCCAAGAGGAAGGAGCAGTCGGGCCATATTCAGGAGATAGGCCGCGAGAAGGAACTCTATGGATATGGTATGACCATAGTACCGTTATTCCCTCACGAGGTTAGAGGAATAGACAGGTTAACGGAACTATCAAAAGCCCTGTTTGATGACAGGCAAGAAAGGGAGGATACAGATGACACCCAATCAAAAAAGGGCATTAAAGGCGATTAGAGAGTTGGAGGACAAGGATAAAGCTGCTAGTGTCTATGCGGTAAGTTCTGCAGTGAGGGTCTCGTGCCATTACGCAGAAGACATTTTGAAAGAGTTAATAGGAGACGGTTATGTGACAAGAGGTCCTTATAGACAATACGCAACACGATATAAGTTGACTGAAAAGGGAAGAGAGAACCTCAGACCCAAAGCGGTGTAGAACCAGTCAATGACGTTAGCTTTAGGAACGGAGGTGTAATATTATGGCTAAAGAAGTCGTGCAAGAATATAAAGTAGAAGGAATGTCAGTGAGACAGAGAATAAAAGAAATGAGTAAGCTAACTGTCGCCGAGTCCAGGAGTGCTCACTTGGAGATCGCCAGAGGCTTGGAGAGGAATGGGCAGTATAATCAGGCCATCAGTCAATACATGCAGTTGATCAAAGCCCATCCCGACAGCCTGGAGGCCGCTGAAGCTAAGGCCGAACTCCTCGAACTCGCCGCAAAATATAGGGGATGGGGTCGGCCTAATAAGGCCCTGGGGCTATATAAACTGATAGCTGATCTCCCTTGACCCAGCCCACTCTACTAGATGTTCAGAAAAAGAATTTTAGAACCGATAATAGCACACGGATAGGCACAGATGTACACAGAATGGGACTCGGCGACGGGGCGACCGTCCCCGCGTCTCCGTGTCCCCGCGTCTTCCTGTCATCCGTGCTAAGGCGGAGCCGTATCGAAACCTCCGTGTGCTATTCTTTCTTTCCATTGGGGTTAGAGGTAAAGCTGATGTCAGAAAAGAACGGAAACGAAAAGCGAAAACTAGAAGAAAAGATAAAAGACCTGGAGGAGAAAGTAAGGAGGCTGGAGGAAGAGAAAGGCCAGGAGACTGAAGAGGAGCCTGAAAGCCCAACTGACAGCATACTCGAAGGACTAGGAAGTATAATGCCCGGGCTGGACGGGTTGATCAAGGCGCTGGGGAAGTCCCAGGTCTTTCAGGAGAGACTAAGAGCCATTGACCAGGAGATCGAAGCCAGGCTCAAGGAACCATTAAAGAGGACAGCCGAAAGAGGGAGAAGGGGTGGAAGAGCACCCATCCTGGGAAAACCCCCGGGGGCAAGATCCCCACTTGCAAAGAGGACCGCCCCTCCCGTAAGCCGCAAGCCACCTGTCACAGTTGAGGAACCCCTTGCGGATGTCTTCGATGAGGAAGACCATCTTAAGGTGGTGGCCGCATTACCGGGCATTGAAGAAAAAGATATCAAAGTTGATTTAAGCGATGCTCAACTGATCATTTCAGCCGACACGCCTGGTCGGAAATATCGTAAAGAGATTACTTTGCCCTCCGTGCCCAAAGGTGAGGTAGAGAGCATATACAGGAATGGCATTCTCCAGATCACACTGAGGAAAGAGTCAGCAACCCCTGACTAATGCAATGGAAACTTTACCGAGTAAAGTGAAGAATGAAGGCAACCACAAATTTCACTAATTTTCACTAATTATAAAGAAAAGATTCGTGTAAATTCGTGTAAT
>JBHIBM010000240.1:0-3610 GCA_046759085.1 Candidatus Zixiibacteriota bacterium | reverse complement strand
CAGGACGATTCCACCCTTGGCGGTGCCGTCGAGCTTGGCTAAGACGATTCCGTCCAGTTTTATGGCTTCGTCGAAGAGTTTTACCTGCCTCAAACCGTTCTGCCCGGTGGTGGCGTCCATAACCAAAAGGGTGAGGTGGGGAGCCCCCGGCAGCGCTTTGCCCATCACCCTCTTTATCTTCTTTAGCTCCTCCATCAGATTTGTCTTGGTGTGGAGCCTGCCGGCGGTGTCGGCAATCACGACCTGGTGTCCTCTGGCCTTGGCGGCGGAGATGGCGTCATAGGCGACGGCGGCGGGGTCTGCCTGAGGCACATTCTTGACGATGTCGGCATCCACCCTCTTTGCCCAGACCTGCAGCTGCTCGGTTGCGGCCGCCCTGAAGGTATCGCAAGCTGCAATCAAGACCTTCTGCCCCCGCCGGTCGAACATCCTGGCCAGCTTGGCGATGGTGGTGGTCTTGCCGGTGCCGTTCACCCCCACCATCAGTATGACATAGGGCTCAGAAGGCAAGGGAGAGTCCAGGTCGATAACTCCGGATCTGTTCGTTTCCGTCAGGGCGTTGAGCATGGCCTCCTTTAAAAACTCCTGAATATCGGGGCTTGACTCTTTCTTCTCCTTGCGAGCCCTTTCCTTGACGGCCTCCAGGATTTTCGAGGTGGTGTCGACCCCGACATCGGCGGCGATTAAGATCTCCTCCAATTCCTCCAGCAAGCCCTCATCGAGCTTGTTGTGAGCTTTCAGCGCCCGAGAGATCTTGTCGGTCAGATTCTCTCTGGTCTTTGAGAGTTTGCCTCGCAGTCTCTTGAGTATTGCCAAGTCAGATCACCTCTGCGGTTACCCCTTCGGGGCGAGTGAACCTCACCGATACCACCTTGGATATTCCCGGCTCCTCCATGGTGATGCCGTAAAGGACGTCGGCCGCTTCCATGGTCAGCTTGTTGTGAGTGATGATGGTGAACTGGGTGTCTCTGCTGAAACGTTTTATCATCCTCAAAAACCTCTGGGTGTTGGCGTCATCCAACGGGGCGTCGATCTCATCCAAGACGCAGAAGGGAGAGGGCTTGATCAGATAAATCGCAAACAAAAGAGAAATAGCGGTTAGGGCTCTCTCGCCTCCGGAGAGCTGCGCCAGGGGAATGAATCTCTTCCCCCGGGGACGGACCGCGATCTCGATCGGAGACTCCAGAGGATCAGTGGGATCGGCCAATTTTAAGTCGGTCTCTCCCCCCTCGAAAAGCTCTGAGAAAACGCGCAGGAAATTCTCCCGGGCATGCTCGAAGGTATCATCGAAACGCTCCCGGGCGGTGCGATTGATCTTAGTTATTGCCTGTCTCAGCTGGGTCTTGGCATCGCTTAAGTCTTTTTTCTGCTTGCTGAGGAATTCCAATCTGTCGGAGACGGCAGCGAAATCCTCCAGAGCTAACAGGTTCACGGGGCCCAGGTTGCTGAGCTTGGCCTTCACTCCCTCCAGCTCCTCCTGCAGCTTCCGGAGGTCTATCTCCTCCTCCTTTGCCTCTTTCGTCTCCTCTTCGAGCCTTAGAGAGTATTCCTCCCAGATTCTATCCTTGATGGTTTGAGCCTTAGCCTCGATCTCGACCAGTTCCAGATTGAGCTGGTGCAGTTTTTCGGTCAAATTCTCTTTCTCGATTTGCCCGGATTTCTGCTCTTTCTCCAGATCTGAAATCGCGGCCAGGATCTCAGAGCGTTCCGACGTCAGATTCGACCGCTTCGCTTCTGCTCTTTCTCTCTCTGAAGTTATCTGATTCAAGCTCTGGATGTTTTCCGATATCGACCTCTGCGCAGTTTGCGAGGTCTCTTCGGCACCTTCCAGCTCTCGGCTCCAGCGGCTCTCCGCCTCCTTAAGTTGCTCTTTTAACTCCTCGGTCGTTGTGAGGCTACCCTTCGAACTCTGGAGATTGGTCTCCAGATTCATCATCTCCACCAGCAGCTTGTTCACCTCCGCGGTTTGACTGCGGAGCCTTTCCTCCAACGATTCCAGATCGGACCCTTTCCCCTCCAGAGCCAGTTCTCTCTGGAGGCTGTCTTTCTCCAATTGTCGGGTGTGGGAATCGAGCTCCTCTTGTCTGCTCAAGAGGAGGGATTCTCTTTCCTGGAGTTTATGCTCTTCTCTGTGGTTGTCTTCGAGATTGTCGCGAAGGAGCGAGAGTCGATATCCACAGGTCGATTTTTCCCCTTCCACCTCGGCGATTCTGCCGCGGCGCCGACCTATCTCCTCCTCCCGGGAGTCTAATCTCTCCTTCAGTTGATGTTCTTCCTGCAGCTGCTTCTCCAGAGATTCTTTGGTCCTGCCAAGCTCATCCTCAAGCTCGCTCAGGCTTGATTCGAGCAACTGCAGTTCCGATTTTCTGCTGAGCGGGCCTTTCTGCTCCGCCGACAGTCTCCCGGCCTTGAGTTCCCCCCCGGATAGAACCAGTTCCCCCTCCAGGGTGACCGCCCGGTAGCCACCGGGGAGGTCTTCGCTTATCTTAAGAGCAGTGTCGAAATCGGAGACCACCAGGGCGTTTCCTAAAAGTAGGTCCTTCAATCTCTGACATTGGTCCCCGGCCTCGACCAACTCCGAAGCCCAGCCCAAGAGGTTTTCAGTCTGAGGCAAGAGCGGACGGGGAAGAGGGTTTTCGACTTTTATCCTGTCTAGGGGGAGGAAACAGGCCTGACCGTAGCCGTTCTCTTTTATGAAGTCTGCGGCCTCAAGGGCGCTTTTCGTGTCCCGACAGACGATGTAGCTCGAAGCTGACCCCAGGGCGCTCTCGATGGCGGTGGTGTGCTCACTTTTCACCGAAATCAGGTTGGCAACCGAATCGATGATCCCGGCGAAAGCCTCTTTCTTCGAGAGTATTTCCTGAGTCGCCTCCCCGTAGTCCTGGTATCCAATCAGAATAGTCTCCAAGGATTCCTTGCGGGCTTCGACTTCTCCGAACTCCTTTTCTCTCTGGTGCAACTGTTCGGTTGTGAGCCCCATCCTTTCTTGCAGGCGGTCTAACTCCTCCCGACCTCTCTTTGCCTCCTCCTGAGCTGCGCTGAGAAGGTTTTTCTTCTCCTGGATCGATCTGTTCAGGGATTCGATTTCCTCCGCCGTGGATCTCTCTTGGTCCTCAAGTTGGAGTTTGGCTTCTCTGAATTTGGAGAGATTCTCATGAGCCTCCCCCAAACGCTCCGCCAACGCCTTCGCCTCGGCGCGAAGCTCGGATAGTTGTACGGTGAGTTCCTCCCTTTCGCCGCGATCCAGGCTTAAGGTCTTCTTGGTCTGGATTAGGCTCTCTTCCAGCTCTTGCAGGCTGCTCGTGGCCTCCTGATGTGCTTTCCTCTTGCGGTTGAGTCTCTCGTCGGTCTGCCGGATTTCTGCCTCCAGCTGTTCGGTCCGCTGGAGAAGTTCGGCTCTTCTTCTGGTGATGTTATCCACTTCGAGCCGGCATTTATCCTGGAGGTTTTCGCTCTGTGCGATTTTCTCCTGCTGGACCGAATTCTCTTTCTCTATCTGGTGAAGTTTGGCGATCACTTCCGCCAACTTCCTGGAAAGCTCCTGCAACCTATCCTCCAGCTTAAGGCTCTGGTGGTGTAACCCCTCCAGTTTCGCGGCGCCCGAGGCTGT
>JBHIBM010000239.1:0-3616 GCA_046759085.1 Candidatus Zixiibacteriota bacterium | reverse complement strand
CTCCTGATGGGGTCGTATCCGGATAGAATCACCGCCTCCGGAGTATCGTCGACGATGACGTCTATGCCGGTGGCGGTCTCGAAGCTGCGGATGTTTCTCCCTTCCCGACCGATGATCCGCCCCTTCATCTCGTCCGAGGGCAGATTCACCACCGAGACTGTGGATTCGACGGTGTGGTCGGCGGCGCACCTCTGGACGGCAGAGATGATGATGTTTTTGGCTTCCTTCTCGGCGGTCTCTAAGGCCTTGTCCTTTATGTCCTTGATCATCTGGGCGGCTTGCTGTCGAGCTTGGCTTTCCAAGTTCTGCAGAAGCAGGTTTTTCGCCTCCTCCGGGGTCATGCCGGAAATTCTCTCCAACTGTTGGTTCTCTTCGCTCAGTAGTCGCTCCAGCTCCGCATCCCGAGTCCTTAAGTTCCTCTCCCAGTTTTTGAGATGCTTCTCCCTGGAGAGGGTCTCCCGCTCCTTTTTGTTGAGGATGTCGACTTTGCGGTCGAGGCTGCCCTCCCGATTTTGAAGCCGTTTCTCCGTCTTTTGGAATTCCTGTCGTTTGCTCTGGAGCTCACGTTCTACGTTGGCCTTGGCTCTATACCACTCATCTTTGGCCTCCAGGAGGGCCTCCTTCTTCTTGATCTGAGCCTCCTTTTCAGCCTCCTTTATGATCTTGGCGGCAAGCTCCTCCGCCCGGGCGAGCTTGGAGGCTCCGATTTTTCCCCTGATGGCCAAGCCAAGAAGAAATGCGATCACAAATGCAGTCGCCGCAATTGCTATTGTTATTTCCATCTTATCCTCCCGGCGACGGGTGAGGAACAGAACTGAGGTTTGAGACAAGCGGGGGAGGTTTCTGCGGGCCCGGGCTGGTCACCGGGACTCTGCCGGACAGGTGGGCTTAGAGCTTTTAAGCGGGTTCCTCTAAAGTGAGGCTTTTCTCAATATTTCGACTCAGAGAAAGTAATTTCTCTTCGATTTCGCTCGCTTTTCTCTCGCTCTCTTCTCGCTCTTTGAACAGCTCGTCGGCGATGTTGAGTGCCGCCAGGACAGCCACCTTGGCGTGTGATCTGGCGGGCATTCCCTCGGCCACGGTCCTCATCTTCTGGTCGAGGTAGGCTGCCACCTCTCGGATGTAATCCTCCTCGGCATCCCCTTTGATGAGGTAGTCCTGGCCAAGTATATTCACTCTCACCGACTTTTTTCGATTCTCTAAAGCCACCTTAGATGCCCGGCTGTCCAGGAGCCCGACCCCGTTCGGGAACTGGCCTGCCCTTCCACCCCTCCGCCCACAGGGCGGAATCTCCCTCAGCCGTCGCTCAGAATTGAAAGCTTATCCAGTATAGCTCCTATTCTCTGTTTTGCTTGCGCTTCCTTCTTCTTGAACTCCTCTTCTGTTTTCTCTTTCTCAACGAGCAACTGGTCATACTTCTGGTTGGATTTCTTTTTCTCTTTCTCCAACTCGGAGGCTTTGGCCTCCAGCTGGTTTATGGTTTGAATTAACTGCCCTTTCTCCTCTTTTAGTCTATTTATGGCCTCAAGTGCCTGGTTGATTCTCGACTCAAAGATCTGTAGGCTGTCCAGGGTCAAATCTCTTAAACCTCTCTCACTAAATATAAAGGCTTCTTCAATATTTGGAAACAAAAAACTTCAGCTTCGCAACTGGGCTCCAAATTTGGCTTTGAGGTGTTGAACTAACCTCTTCTGGGAGAACTCCACCTCCTTTTCGGTCAGGGTTCTCTCCGGGGAACGGTAGCGGATTGAGAAGGCCAGGCTCTTCTTCCCCGGCGGAACCTGTTTGCCGACATACTGGTCGAA
Source organism: Candidatus Zixiibacteriota bacterium (assembly GCA_046759085.1). Classification (GTDB taxonomy): domain Bacteria; phylum Zixibacteria; class MSB-5A5; order DG-27; family DG-27; genus DG-27. Next base: position 1,811 of record JBHIBM010000239.1, on the reverse strand, counting down.
AGGGGAGATCTCCTCCAGAGAATCTAAGTCGAGCTCCCTTATGCTCTTTTCGATCTCTCCCGCTAAAATGCGGTGGTCGACGACGATAGCGATGTCTCTGTCCACCGGGGGAAACTTCGGCAAGGACTGGTATCTTCTCTCCCGGGGAACCAGTTTCAAAAGCCTCTCGAAGTCGATCTCGAAGGAGAAAACCGCCTCCTTGATGTCGAAGGCTTCGAGCACCTCCTCTGCGATCTTGCCGAACTCCCCGAGACACTGATCCTCAGAGAAGAGGTCAAACCCTTTAGTAGCCTCAAATATAGCGTCTCCCTTCGGTCTGAAGGAGACATCCGGGAGATTGAGCCGCTCCAGCAACCCCTCCAACTCTCCCTTCAGGTCGAAGAGGTCGACCGGTGTGGGAGAGAGGCTCCAGTGCCGTCTTTCTCGGTGTCCGGATATCGCCGCCGCCAGACGCCACCTCTCCGAGAATTCCTTCTCCCCAGTCTTGAAATAGACTTTGCCGATCTCGAAGATGCGGATATTCTTCTCGTAACGGTTCAGATTGTAGTTTATGGTCTCCAGAAGACCTCCGGTCAAATTCGGTCTCAAGATCGACAGCTCTTCGGAGATCGGATTCAAGAGCTGCACGAAACCGTCATCGCCTCCAAAGACCCTGTATTTGCCCGGCTCCTTGAATATGTAGGTTACGGTTTCGAAGAATCCCCGGCCACACAAAATTCCGGTGATGGCTCGGGTCAATTCTTGCTCTTCGGGAAGTGGGGTCAGCAACTCCCCGCCGGGTCTTTCCAGCGCGGGAATATTGTCGTAATTAACGATCCTGGCAATCTCCTCGATTAAGTCAACCTCCCTGGTGATATCGGGACGATAGCTGGGTACCGAAACCTCAAAAGTCTCATCCCCCTCGACTCTAAAGCCCAAGCCCGTCAGGATGTCCCTGCTTTGCTCTTTCGGGATTTCAATCCCTATGACGGTGCAGACTCTGCGGGAACGCAATCTCACTCTGGGGAAGGTAACCCTATTGGGATAGCAATCGACCAACCCTTTCAAGACCTCCCCCCCGGCAAGCTTTCGAATCAGTCGGGTCGCCCTCTTGGAGGCGAAGACCACATTCTCCGGGTCGGTGCCCCGCTCGAAGCGGTAAGAGGACTCTGAAACCAAACCCAGCTCCTTGGAGGCTCTTCTGGTGGTGGGAGGATCGAAATAGGCGCTCTCCAGAAGTATGTTCTGGGTGGAACCCGAAACTTCGCTTTTCTCTCCGCCCATGATCCCGGCTATGGCAACCGCGGTCTCGCCGTCGGTTATAAGAAGGGACTTGCTCGAGAGGGTTCTCCCGACACCGTCTAGGGTGAGGAATCTCTCTCCCGGTTTGGCCCTCCTGACTGAAACCCGCCTCTGTCTGAAATCGTCGTAATCGAAGGCGTGCAGGGGATGTCCGGTCTCCAAGAGCACCCAGTTGGTGATGTCAACTACGTTGCTTATGGAGCGGATCCCTAACGACTCCAGACGCAGGGCCATCCACTTGGGAGAGGGTTTTATTCGCATACCCTTTATGATCCGGGCGGTGTACCGGGGGCAACCCACGGGGTCTTTGATTTCGACCTCTACCTCGGATTTTGTCTCGGTCCCCACCTCGGGGAAGTCGGTTTTTGGCAATTTCAGTTCGCCACCGCCCAGAGCGCAAAGCTCCCTGGCGATTCCTAGGTGCGAGAGGCAGTCGGGCCGGTTGGGGGTGACCTCTAATTCTAAAATCCAGTCGTTTAATCTCAATGCCTCAGCCAACGAAGTCCCTGTAGAAACCGTCTCATCTAAGA
>JBHIBM010000238.1:0-3636 GCA_046759085.1 Candidatus Zixiibacteriota bacterium | reverse complement strand
ATAGTTCCTCAAGGTCCACCTTCTGAGCGGATAGATCTCGTTCTCCTTCTGGCTTCTGCACCTCATCGCAATAGAGGATCTTCATGCTGAAGGCGGCATGGCAGATCTCCGCCACTCTGTAGCCTATGTTACCCAGGCCGACGACACCCAGAGTCTGCCCTATCATCTCCTGTCCCAGGCCTTCATACCTGAAGTTCCAATGTCCATTCCGTATGGCGCGATCCGCTTCCAGCATCCGTTTCGATAAAGCGATCATCATCCCCACAGCATGTTCAGCTACAGCCTCATTATTAACACCGGGAGTGTTCACTACATATATACCCTTCTCCGCAGCCGCTGCCACGTCGATATTATCCACGCCCACGCCGTGGCGGCCGATCACTTTCAGCAGCGGAGCGCTGTCCATTATCTTAGCTGTGACCGTACCCTTAGCTCTGATTACAATGCCCGTCACTTCCGCTGCCTCACGGCACAGTGTTTCCTCATCATATCCAGAGGCCCAAAGAATGTGGGCATGTTTACTGAGATAGTCTATCCCCTTTTGGTGGATCTGTTCATAAAGCAAGACCTTGTACTTGACCATATTTCAGATAGCTCCCATTGTAAGTCTATTAGTCCATTAGTCTATGAACCTATGAGCCAATAGACCAATAGACTAATCGACTAATAGACCTCTTAGCTCGTACATGCTGTACCCTACCTCACGGCAGGCTTGGATCGTCTCGGCGTAAGGCGTATCCACGACGTCAAGGAAGCCGATCTGGTAGTTCTCACCGTCGCCCCGGCCGGTGGTTGCTTGGTCGCCATACTGGAACCAGTGTGTGCCCACAATCCACGGGTTTTGCATCGCGCCGCTCACGTAGTTTTTATACGCTTCGGCCCGCTCATTCTGGCTCTCGGTCTTTTGCAGACCGGTGTGGAACATACCGCGATCCAACGCACCGAAGTGAAACTCACCGACGGTCACTGGCTTATCGATCCCCCGCGGCGGGCGAAAACTCTCCACCTCCCTACGATAGAAGTTGTAACTGATCACGTCGCAATATTTCGCGGCTGCTTCCACCGCGCGCTGGTTCACCCAAGCGAAGCGGCAGCCCAGGTACAGATTATTCGGGGCGATCTCCTTGACCGCGTCGCGACACGTCTTGAAGTACATCTCCGCCGTTTTGGTGTAGAAGCCGGCGAGGTCGGCATAGGCTTTCTTCTCGTCTGGCGCCTGGCGGCTTTGCAGCAGGGCGTCCCAGGAAGCATGTTGGGTACCCCATGCCTGATTGAGGTTCTCGATGGTTTCGTATTTGGCTTTCATATCTTCAACGAAGACTTTCTTAGCCGGTTGGTCCGGCGGCGAGATCAGGGCGGCCACAGCGAGGGAGACGTCATGGCCCCAGGCAAGCTCATTGTCTACGAAGTAGCCGATGCACCAGGGATCCCCGGCGGATCTGCCCTTCTGCCTGGCTAAGCTGTCCCGCAATTCTGCTTTGAAGCTGGGGTCAAAGACGTCCCTGAACTTGCCCCAGTAACCCTCGCTGCCTTCCAGTTCCCTGCCACCAAAGTGGATCGTTGCCACGTAAGGCGTTTTCCGCATGAGATAAATATCCTCGTCAGACCAATTGGCGATGGTGTTCATACCCCAGCTTCGCAGACGACGGTGGGCCATCTCCGCGAACTGCCGTTTCCAGTCCCGGCCGTACTTGCGGAACAGATTTGCTCCAGTGAAATTGTATATTTCATAATTCTTGCCCTCATAATAATTGTGCGGCCCCCATGATCCTTTTCCGTAAAACCGGGCAAGCGGTGAACTTTCATCTGGCAGGTCCTGAAATAAGTATTTGCGGTCGGTAATGGGCGTAACACCGTTTCCAGATCTCACACAGTCAATGCCGTGGGACCAGAACAACCGGCCATCGGGATCCACCAACCACCATTTGCCCTTGTGTTTCTCCACGCGGAAATAGCCGGTAGCCGTGAGTTGCGGTCCGGCTTTCCAGCCTCCGTAGCTGTTCCAGTCTTTTGTGCCGGGATGCTTGGCGAGGTCTATGTCCTCTTCCTCCTTGCGCTTGGCGAGGTCCTTAATAGATTTAGTTTTGTTGGGCCAGTCCTTGTGAATAAACTGGCCGTATTCATCGATCAAGGGGAAGAATTCATTTTCATCCATGGAGAGCCATTTGGGAGGGACGTAAGAACCGCCGGCCCGAATATCGCTAATCTCGAAAACGTGATCGGCCGTTGGGTTGTTGACGAAGACAATAAGCTGGTTAATGATACTGGCGTCAATGCCTTTCTCCTTTGACAGTCCTCCCGGATACCCCCTCATGCCGAAGAGCTTGGAGCTAAGACTGGCGGGTAAACTCCTCTGGAGAAAGACTTTGAGGGTCTTTTTCTCTCCCGGCTCTAATTCAATACTTTTCGTAACACAGTTTTTGATGCCATCGGCGCCCGGATTGTCGATCCGGCAGAAGACGCCTACGTGATTGGACCCAACATTCTCAACGTCCAGAGCAAGGTACGCGTAGGTCGAGAGGTCCCATTGACCCTGAGGAGCCTTGAGGGTAATGCCGGGCCACTGGATATTGTGTCCGGTAGCAAGGCGGAGAACGGCACCGCTCTCAGACAAGCTGACCTTCGCGTCCTGAGCCTCAACTGCGCGGACATCGAAGTTCTGCTTGAAGTCGAAAAGAATCTGCTCTGCTGCAGCCTGAGTAGCAAGAAGACTACAGAGGCTGTAAGACCAAACCAGCATGTTTGCTGCGTGCATAATCGGAAACCTCCTTTTCTGGATTTTAGATTGCCGTTAGTCTATTAGTCCATTAGTCTATGAGCCTATAGACCAATAGACTAATAGACCTATAGACCAATGGACTCATAGACCTATAGACTTAATCTCCTTCAGCCACGACACGGCTGAAGAGTTTACCTCGACGTGGTGTCTGATGATCTGGTCCGTGAGTTCGTCGATTGCTTTCTTGTACTTCGGCTCATTGAAGAGGTTGTTCACCTGCTCCGGGTCATTCATACGGTCAAAGAGGATGTGGTCATTATCCTTCACGTATGCCAGTTCGTATTGCGCCGTGAAGATTCCAGACCGGTTCAGGGAAGAATGGTGGATGAATGCCACATCCTGCCAGTCCAACTTTTTCCCTTGCAGCAAGGCAGACGCGTCGCGCCCCTGCTCTCTCCCGCTCGGCTCGATCCCCATCAGCCTGAGGATAGTCGGCTGGAAGTCCACGGTGCTCACAATGTTGTCGATTACGGTCCCTTTCGGAATCTTCTTCGGCCAGCGAATGAGCAGCGGGCTGCGGTAGGCTGTTTCATATAGTTGGTTTTTCCCCCTGAGACCATACTCACCCATGTAGTCACCGTGATCTGTGGTGAACACCACGATGGTCTTATCCAGAATGCCCTGTTCAGCGAGGCAATCGAGAATCCGGCCCACGTTGTCATCGATACACTTTACCTCCCCGCAGTAACCAGCCTTGTGCTCACGCAGCAGTTCCTCGCGTCTGGGTTTATTCAGAGCATAGGGACCGTTCCTGCGCGCCGCTTTCGCCCATCGTGGAAGATCCTCCTGACTGAAGGTGGAAGGGACCGGCATGTCCTCAGGCTTGAACATGGTATCATACGGGGGACGAATCGTAT
>JBHIBM010000237.1:0-3642 GCA_046759085.1 Candidatus Zixiibacteriota bacterium | reverse complement strand
AGGAAACTCCCGGAGAGAATTCGGAGAGTCCTTCTTTACGGTTCGGGCTCGGAGGAGATGAAAATCTCCTACCAGATGCGGGAGGGGAAAGCGCTCTGGGAGCATTACACCACCTTCGAGGGGATACTTCCGAACCTCAATCGTCGTTACCGACAAACCCAGTCCTCCGGGGTGAGGCGCTGGATCGAGACCTTCATGTCGGTCTCCCCCTGTCTTGAGTGTAAGGGAGCTCGCCTCAAAAGGGAGAGCCTGGCGGTATTAATTAGCGGGGTGAACATCGCCCAGGTGGTGGACATGTCGGTGAAAGGGGCCCTAGCTTTTTTCTCCAATCTGGAACTAAACCCCAGACAGAGGCGGATAGCTCGCCAGATCTTAAAGGAGATAAGACAGCGTCTGGGCTTTCTGGTCGATGTCGGGCTGGATTATTTGACCCTGGGCCGCTCTGCAATCTCCCTCTCCGGAGGCGAGGCCCAGAGAATCCGTCTGGCAACCCAGATCGGCTCCCGTCTGGTGGGGGTGCTTTATATCCTGGATGAGCCTTCGATCGGCCTACACCAACGAGATAACAAAAGACTCTTAAACACTCTCACCTCCCTCAGAGATCTGGGGAATACGGTGCTGGTGGTGGAACACGACCGCCAGACAATTCTGACCGCGGATTACGTCATCGATCTGGGACCCGGCGCCGGGAGGCAGGGTGGATATCTCGTCACCCACGGTTCTCCGAAACAGATCAGCCGCAGCAGAAAATCCCTCACCGGAAAATACCTTTCGGGGAAAGCGACGATCCCGCTTCCAGCCAGGCGGAGAAAAGGGAACGGAGCCTACCTCACTCTGGTGGGAGCTAGAGGCAACAACCTCAAGAGCATAAAAGTCACCTTCCCCCTGGGGATGTTCATCTGTGTGACCGGGGTCTCCGGTTCCGGGAAGTCGACCTTGATAAACGAGACCCTTTACCGGGTGTTGTCGCAGCGGTTTTACAGCTCCAAGATTACACCTCTCCCCTACGAGACCATCTACGGCATTGAAAGGGTGGACAAGGTGATAAGCATCGACCAGTCGCCGATCGGCAGGACTCCCCGGAGCAACCCCGCAACCTACACTGGGCTCTTCACTCCCATTCGGGATCTTTTCTCCGCGCTGCCGGAGTCAAGGGTCCGCGGCTACGCTCCCGGGAGGTTCTCGTTCAACGTCCGTGGGGGGCGGTGTGAGGCCTGTGAGGGGGACGGCATCATAAAGATCGAGATGCACTTTCTCCCGGACGTCTACATCCCCTGTGAAGTGTGCAAGGGGAAGAGATACAACCGCGAGACCATAGAAATCAAATACAAAGGGCTTTCTATCGCCGAGGTTTTAGATCTCACCGTCGATGAGGCTTTAAAAATCTTCGAGCACATCCCCCCGATTCAAAGAAAGCTCTTCACTTTGAAAAGAGTCGGTCTGGGCTACATTCACCTGGGTCAATCGGCGACCACCCTCTCCGGGGGCGAGGCTCAGAGAGTCAAACTCTCGGCAGAGTTATCCAAGACCGCCACCGGAAACACCTTCTACATCTTAGATGAACCCACCACCGGCCTCCATTTCGAGGACATAAAGATGCTCTTGCAGGTGTTGAACACCCTGGTGGACCGCGGCAACAGCGTGTTAGTGATTGAGCACAACATGGAGGTCATCAAGACCGCAGATTACATAATCGACCTCGGGCCTGAAGGCGGAGACGATGGCGGCTACGTGGTAGCTACCGGCACCCCGGAGGAGATCGCAAAGAACGGGAAAAGCTACACCGGAAAGTTTTTGAAGAGGGAGTTGAATATCAGCTGACCCAACCCTGCCTCAGCCACCGACCTTCACTTGTCGAAATCTTGTCGGAGAAGCACCCTGACCGACCCTGCCATTCTGAGCAGGCTGTCCTTTGCCACAATTCGGAGTTCCCCATACCCTCCACAAATCCTTATTAGCAATGCCATCACAGTAGTTCCAGAAATTCACGGTGGTGCCGGAATAGGTGGGATTCTTGACCATCTCCCCCAGTCTGCCATTTTTGATTTCCCACCCAATTTCACAACCCATCTGAAAATTCTCCCGGTAGTTATCAATCGACCAGCTTGAGGTGGTTTCCATATAGAGGCCATCGTCGATCCTGGCGATAAGTTCATCGAAAGTCTCATCGCCGGGCCTCAAGTTGGTGTTGGTCATCCTGACGATGGGGACATTCCCCCAACCATCGGCTCTGGCGGCACCAGAGGAGCCTCTCCCGATTCTCGCCGCCGTCTCTCTGGAACTCAGATAGCCGACCAAAACCCCGTCCTTTATCAGATCGACCTTCTGCGCGGGGACGCCCTCATCATCGTAACCGAAGGTCCCCAGACCGAACGGGGTGGTGGCATCGGTGGTGACATTGACGATTTCGGAGGCATACTTGAGCTTACCAAGTTTATCAACTGTCGCAAAGCTCACCCCGGAAAAATCCCTCTCGGAGCCGAAGACCCGGTCCAGCTCCAGCGGATGACCGATAGACTCGTGAATCTGGAGAGAGACGTGGGAACCATCGAGGACAATGTCCTTTATTCCCGAGGGACATTCCTTTGCGGACAAGAGGGCGACGGCCTGTTTAGCGATGACCGGAGCATTCTCCTCGAATTTCAACTCCGGGATTAGCTCATAGCCTCTGCATTCATACTGGCCGGAGGAACTGGGGTAACTGCGTTTCGCCCTCGCCCGGTGTCCTTTTGTGGCGGAACAGTAGATGCCGGCACCGGTCTGCAGAATCTCCTGTTCTATCCGAGAACCCTCACTGCTGGCGAAATATTGCCACATTCTGCGGAAACTCATGTTAGCTTCATTGGTGGCGATTCCCTCTTGTCTAGACATCAGATTGCACACGTGGGCCAAATACTCGATTTTCTCTTTTAACCGAATAGCAAAGGGGTCGATCTCAAAGGGGCTTTTGTAGTTGCGGACAATTCTCCCAAGCGGTGAAAGCGCTACCGGTTCCTTCTTCAGGCGTGCCGAGGCCTTGGCGATCTCGACCGCTAGGCGGCCGATTCGGACAACCTCTTTCTCATTCAAATCTGCGGAGGAGGCGAAACCCCAGGCACCCTCGGCGATGACTCTGACACCGAAACCGAAGTCGTGGGATTTCTCAATCAGCTCCGGAACCTCATTTGCCAGGGTTAGATTCTCATCTTCGGTCCGCACGATGCGAACATCGGCGTAGCTTGCCCCTTTGCGTTTGACCTCATCTAAAGCCAGATTAGCTAGTTTGCTCAGATCCGCCATTCTCCTTCAGGAACCAAATCAATATGTCCTCGGGTAAATGCCATTGCTAAAACCGTATACTCACGAGGCACTGGAGGAGAAAACCTCACAGCGCCAATCCCCGCCGCTATGCCGTCACGTTGTCTTCGCCCAAGATGGCTTTCAGGTCAGGAACGTCCCTTTGGAGCCTAAGCAAATACTGCATGGCGGTAGTGACATTCTCAAACGACGATAGGTAGAACTCCCCATGTTGAGTCTTTATGAGTATCTCTACTTCCTGTATGGAACGTGGCGCGCTCGGATCCAAGGTTAAGGTTGCGCGTATTGAAGCTCTCAAGGCCTCTTCTATGTGCTGCACCACCATGTCAGCGATATCTTGCTTTT
>JBHIBM010000236.1:0-3647 GCA_046759085.1 Candidatus Zixiibacteriota bacterium | reverse complement strand
GATCCGATTTAGCCTTCTTCTGGTTGATAACAGCCTGAAACTCCGCCCGTCTGGTTTCATAGTCCCGGCTGGCTTGGGCAATTTCGGTCTCTGCCTGGAATTTGACTACGTCTCCCTCTTTCCTGGCGATAGCGGATTTGACCGTCGCCTCCTTGTCCGATTCGGCCTGAGCGACGGCGGCATCGGCCTTCACCTGAGCGATGCGGGGGCGGCCCAGAGCTTCGATGTAGCCCTGGTCGTCGCTGACGTCTTTCAGGGAGAAGGAGACGATTTCCAGCCCCAGGCGGGTGAAATCGGCGGCGGCGTTTCCTCTCACCGTCTCCGAGAAGGTATCCCGGTTCTGGTAGACTTCCTCTATCGTGGAGCCTCCCAGCGCGCCCCGCATGTATCCCTCCAAGATTTGAGTACTGATCTCCTTCATCCCTTCAGCCCCCTTACTCAAGAACTGTTCGGCCGCCAGGCGGATCATGTCCTCGTTGCCACCGACTTTCACCTGCCCCTGACTCACCGCCTTGACCGCGATCCCCCGGGAAGTCAAGCACTCTGGAACCTCGATCGTCAAGGTGAAAACCTCCAGTGGCAAGACCTGGGCACTCTCTATGAACGGCAGAACGAAAGTTCCCCCTCCGATGTGCATCCGGTAACCGACTTTCCTCTTGGTGCCGTCAGGCTGGGTTATGGTGCGTCTTCTACCTCCGGAGATAATCAGAACTTCGTTAGGTCCCACCTTGCGGTACTGTTTCGCAAGCGCAAAAACGATCAGCGCCAGGACGACAACTACGGCACCGATCAGGATCAGTAAAGTAGTCAGGCTCATAATTCGTGCTCCTTTCCCTTCATTATCATAGCAAAAAGGTCAAGAGGCCTCCGATTACCTTGTTCAGGAAGACCTCTGATTTTCGGGTCATTATATCTAATATTTCTTTCTGCCGCAACCGATTTCGGTATCGTTTGGTGAAAAAAATCACATTGATTATTGGTAGATGGTGAGTGGTGAGTAGTTGCCGGTAGCGGAAAGCTTCAGCCTTTACCCTTCGAGATCCTCGAAGCTGTCCCCATCACAGGGGAATTCTCCCGCCTCTCTCTTGGCGACCTAACGACCAAGCCAGAGATTTTCCGCTTGCAACATCTTCGGCTGTAGCTTATTATTATTTCGCAATTGTAAGCAAGATAACCATTACCGGTGACCACTCCTAAAATGGCATCCATGGAAAAGGGTTTGAAGGACAGGATAACTCGTTTAGCTAAGCTCAACATCAGCAAGTACGTAAAAAGGGGTAAGAAGCGCGTTGAGGAAAACGTCAAGATAAAGCTGACCCTCCCCCTTCTGCAGCTATTAGGTTACGATCCCCAGAAGGACATGGATTTCGAGCACCACGTGCAAAACAAAAGGGTGGACATCGCCCTTATGTTTGAGGATAAGCCAAAGCTACTGGTCGAAACCAAGGACTTAGATGAGAATCTAGACAAACACGTCGCCAAAGCTTTAGATTATGCTTACACTAAAGGGGTCGAGTGGTTATTGCTCACCAACGGGGTGGAAATCCGGCTCTATAAGTCCTTCATAGAAGGGGTACCCCCTGAGGATAGGAAACTGTTTTCCACAACTCTGAAGGAGCTACCAAAATCCTTCCCATCTCTGGCAGAGAGAATCTCAAAGGAGAACCTCAAGGGTGCTGAAAGGATAAGTAAAGACGCCGAAGCGGTAAAGGAGAATGTCACCGCAAAGATTCTCATTAAGGATTTGACAGAATGTAAGGACAGACTTTTCAGGGACCTCTCCGACCAGTTCCGTATCAGATATGACAGAGATGAAGAATTCAAAGCCACCATCGATAGCTGGGCTGACAGGGTCAACATGAAGCTTGACGACCCCAATCTGATCGACAAACTCTGCCTGGAGGGAGCTTATACCCTGATTAACCGCGCCCTCTTCTTGAGGATATGTGAGGACAAGGGGCACATAAAGACCAAGCTTAATAAAACGGGCCTGGAAAAGTGGAGAGAGATGGTAGAGAAACCCAGCCGCATATTGGGGCTGGCTTTTGCTGAAATCGCAGATAGGTTCGAAGGGCTATATAAAGCGCCTCTCTTCGATGACATAAGCTACGAAGACATCAAGTGGGACGACGCGGATATCAATTTCATCCTAGACACCTTAAGTCAGCACGACTTCGGAGAGATAACTAAGGATATTCTCGGACAAGCCCACGAACAGCACATTAGCAAAGAGGAACGGAAAGAGCTGGGGCAGTTCTATACCCCAGATTTCATAATCGATTACATCCTCGATAGGGTGGAGCTGTCGCCGGACAAGAAAGTTTTAGACCTCGCCTGCGGTTCGGGCGGCTTTCTGGTTCGTGCTTACGATAGGATGAAAGAGCAATATAGAAAAGGGGGTTGGCAAGAATCAGCTATCCATAGAGAAATCCTGGACAGGAACTTATATGGAATTGACATCAATCCCTTTGCCACCCAGCTTACTGTGATGAACCTTTTTTTGAAGGATTTGGAACATCCCACCAGTGAATTGAACATCGCCGAAGGAGACTCCTTAGAGAGGCTGGAGAACTGCTTCGACATGGAAATTTTCCAACGAACAACCCCAGTCAATAGAGTTGCCAAATCAGACAAAAAATATTCCCACGGAAAAATTCTAAAAGAGATGCCTTTCAATATTGTGGTCGGAAATCCCCCGTACATTAGCTTTGGAGTGAGGGGCTCACGTGATGCGGCGAAGAGGAAGAGAAACCAGCTGGAAATGTTAAGACAGAATTATCCCAACTCCGCTGAATACAAAATTAGCGTTTACGCTATCTTTGTTCAGCGTGGCATTGAAATGTTGAACCCTGGGGGATATTTGGGTTATATCGTCCCCGACAGTTTCCTTTTGGGGAGATATTTCTCTAAGCTGCGGAGGTATATCCTCAACACCTGTGAAATCAAAGAGGTGGTTCTATTTACCAGAGATTTCTGGAAACTCGGGATTGTTGGGCGACCGACCATCCTCATCCTCCGAAAGCAGTCCGATGAGAAGAAGAGGAAATCCAATAAGGTTACCGCCAGACTCTGTGAGTCCGCCGGTGAACTGGAGAAAGGGGTCTTCAAATCATATTCCTATTCACAGAGATATTTTGAAAGAACCGCCCATAATCGCTTCCGACTCTTCTTCGACAGCAAATCGAAAAGCTTTGTGAGCAAAATGGAGAAAGCGTCCACGAATTTAGGAGAAACCGTCAGCATTCACGTCGGAGTAAGGTCAAAAATCGGTCAAAAGAAAATCATAAGCGAAAGTAAGAAAGGTGTCAATTGGAAAAGAGGCCTCATTTCTGGGAGCCAAGTTCCGCGGTATTTCCTAAAATACGAACGGCATTTTATCAACATTGAACCAAAATTTCTGTGGAGCGGCGGCTGGGATTCCGAGTTCATTTCTCAGAAAAAAATCCTTCTTCGCAAAACCGGAGACCGTCTTGTCGCCGCTTACGATGATAAGGGCTTTTATCACTTAGATAATCTGCATTCAATGGTGTTGAAGGATAAGAAGTATAGTCTCACATACATTCTTGCCATTCTGAATTCAAAGCTGATGAATAAGTATTATCAGCTCATAAGCCTTGAAGCCGGGCGGGCGATGGCTCAGACCGACA
>JBHIBM010000235.1:0-3696 GCA_046759085.1 Candidatus Zixiibacteriota bacterium | reverse complement strand
TCGCCTTGAAGCCGCACTGAGTGTCCGAGAGCTTCGAGAAGAAGAGGAGCTTGAAAGCCTCCTTCAGAATTCTGATTGCCTCAGTTGAGAAACCTCTACGTTTCAATCCCACTAGATTGAGCCCGGTGGTTTTCAGGGGGTTGCCGGCGACCATGGAGTAAGGGCAGACATCCTTGGGGACCCGGTATCCACCACCGATTATGGCATGCTCCCCGACGTGGACGAACTGGTGCACCGGCACCAATCCCCCGATTATGGCGAAATCTCCTATCCTCACGTGGCCGGCGAAGTTCACACAGTTAGCCAGTATTACGCCGTCACCGATTACGCAGTCGTGGGCGACGTGGGAGTATGCCATAAAGAGACATCCGGAGCCGATGGTGGTCTCGCCCCGCTCTTTGGTACCCCGATTCAGGGTGGCATATTCTCTGACGATGTTGTTGTCCCCCAGCCTCAGGATGGTTTTCTCTCCTTCGAATTTCAGGTCTTGAGGGATGGTTCCCAGGACCGCGCCGTGATGGATCCGGCAGTTCTTGCCCAAGATGGTTCCTTCATCCACGAGGACGTGGGAGGCGATTCTGCAGCCGTCGCCGATTTCGACTTCGGCCCCGATTATGCTGAAAGGGCCAACTTCAACTCCGGAGCCCAACGCGGCGGTCTTATCCACGATGGCAGTGCTGTGGATTCTTACACCGGTCGTTTTTTTCTCTTCGATTAGTCTCAACTCTCCTTTTCTATCACCATACAGGAAAGGAATGCCTCCGCTACCACCTCGCCCCCCACAAGCGCGCGCGTTTTCATCTTCCAGAGATCTTGTCTCCGGCTCTGCACCTCCGCTTCCAGCCAGATCTGGTCTCCTGGCACCACCGGTTTTTTGAATTTCGCCTTATCTATCCCGGTGAAGAAAGCCAGTCTATTATGTGGCTCGGAGTAGCTGTGCATCAAGAGAATCCCGCCGGCTTGAGCCATGGCCTCCACGATCAACACCGCGGGCATCACCCGTCGGTCCGGAAAGTGCCCCAGGAAGAACATCTCGTTGACAGACACGTTCTTGATGGCTACAACTTTCTTCCCGACGACCATGTCAATGACGCGGTCGAGCAGGAGGAAGGGATAACGATGGGGCAGGAAACGCATGATGGCCTCGATGTCCAAGAAATACTCTTCCCCCTTAATTTCTCGTTGCTGGTATCTTTTGGCGATCTTTTTCTTCTGGTAGAAGTCTTTGATCTTCTTGGTCAGGGCCACATTGGCGGCGTGTCCGGAACGGGCCGCCAGAACGTGGGCTCTCATGGGAACGCCGATTAAGGCCAAATCCCCCAATAGGTCTAAGGCCTTGTGGCGCACCAGTTCGTTGGGGAATCGCAGGGGTTTATCGTTTAAGATTCCGCTCTTGCGCACGAAGAGTTTTTCCTTTATGCCGAATTTCTCCCCCAGTTGTCGTAGTTGCTGGGGTGTCGGTTCTCCGTCGCAGACAATGAGGGCGTTGTTCAGCTTACCACCCTTGATGATTCCCTGGTCTTTCAGCTGCTCGACCTCCTGCAGAAAACAGAAGGTCCTCGCGGGGGCAAACTCTTGGACGAATTCTTCCTCCAAGGAGGCCAGAAAGGTGTACTGTGTTCCCAGGGCGGGGTTGCGATAGTCAACCATGAAGGTGATCCGGAAATCGTCGGAGGGGAGAGCAACCAAGTCCACCCCACGTTCCGGCTCGGAATGGTAGATGGGGGTGTCGATTTCCAGGATATTCCTGACGGCGTCCTGCTCGGAAATCCCAGCTTTCACAATCGCCTCGGTAAATTGCAGGGAGCTACCATCACCGACCGGAGGCTCGTTGTTGTCCAGCTCGATGATGGCGTTGTCGATCTCCAAGCCGGCAAGCGATGCTAGAACATGCTCAACAGTGCAGACTTTGACGCCATTACTGCTCAGCGTCGTCCCCCGGGTGAGGTCGACCACGTTGTCAATATCGGCAGGAACTTCGGGATTCCCCTTGAGGTCGGTGCGCACGAACATGATGCCGTGGTCGATCGGCGCTGGCTTGAAGGTGACGGTGCACTGGTTACCAGTGTGTATTCCCACGCCCGAGTAAGTTGCGGGCTCTTTCAAGGTTCTCTGTAGTCGTCGCATCTGACTGTCGTGACTAGGCTCTCGGTTAGCTGATATTGAATTTCAAGGACACCTGCTGCTTGCGAATCGATTTGAAGCAAAAATTAATGGTAAGCCCCACCATTGTCAAGTGTTATTGGTGAATCAGGAACGAAGAGATGTCTAGCAATATGTTTGCTTTTCGGAAATGGGGCAGGAGTTCAACTCCCCATACGGGTCGAACGACTGCCCCCGCAACAAGCGGTATCATATAACCTCTGCTCTACTTCAGCAGATTCATCTTCTTGACTTCTGCGAAGTCTGAGGTTTCCAGTTTATAGAAATAGATGCCGCTGGAGACACCAGAAGCATCCCAAGCCACGGTATGCCCGCCAGCCTCCTGATAGCCCTCAAACACGGTAACCACCAGACGACCAGAAATATCATAGACCTTGAGGCTGACGTTCCCAGCCTCGGCCAAGCTGTAGCTGATGTTGGTCTCAGCATTGAAGGGGTTGGGGTAGTTTTGATGAAGCGTGGTGACGGTCGGCAGCTCAAACTCCGGACGGTCGACCTCAACTAACCTCCACTCGGCGTTGCCATCGAACTTCCAGGGGGAACACCGGATGATGTTCGTGTTCATGCAGCAGTACAAGTCGGAACCTCCCAAGGTGCCGCTAACTGAAGCGCTATAAGGCCCCGGGCCGATCTGATTAGGGATCCTGAAGGCATAGTAGTTCACGGTGGTACCGGGAGCGAAGGTCTTCTGCCTCGGAATGCTGATCAAGAGGTTCCCAGGGTCACAGTCATGCTCGGAGTAGGCGCTGAAAGCCAGGGTTCCGGAGACGTGACTGGAACCTTCGTTTCTGACAACCAGCCTGAAGAGGAACTCGGAGCCGCGGCAAAAAACGGGGTAAGTGGTGCAGGTCATGGATACCTGAGCCACCGGTTTCGGGACCGCCAGATACATGACCGGGTTTTCAGTGTCGACTCCTTCGCCCTGAGGAATGCCACCAGCATCCTTATCGTTGATGTAAGTGATATAGAGACTGTCATCCACAACCTCATTCAAGGTGGGCCAGTGGTCGCTGTCGCATTCTCCGGGCAGACAGCCGGGAGTGGGGCTGTTAGTTATGTTCTCCGGCTCGCTCCAGGTGGCTCCGCCATCGACAGAGTAATTCATGTAGAGCTCGCCGTTGGACCACCCTGCTGCGGAGGTGTCATCTTCGGTGAACTGCGTCCATAGAGCGAAGAGGCGATTGTCTTCGTCAACGCCCAGGGACATCTTGGAAATAGAGCGGTTCCAGGCACCGGGTCTGGAAAACCACCAGCCATCAGCAACGAAGGTTATCCCAGTAGCCTCCGACCAGTGCCACAACAGACATTCAGCAACGGAGATGAAGCCGCCGATCTCATCGTAGTAAGGGGTGTTCCAGAGAAGATGCAGATCATCATTGTAGTCGTAAATGGCGTCAACCTCACAGTAAGCCCGGAGGGTGTCCATGGTCTGGTAGTTTGAGACGTTCACCATGCCACCATTGAAATTCCAGGTGACTGCATCCAGAGACTCATAGTAGCACATATCGTTGTTATACTGGTTGGGGTCGACGA